>JAGLIU010000005.1 GCA_023142805.1 Candidatus Omnitrophota bacterium
CCCGGCTATCCCCTTTGAACAAGCGTAACACCCATCTTTTTTCTGTCATCTCGAGCGAACGAGCAACGCGAGTAAGTCGAGAGATCTCAAGTACCTGGGACAGGTTGCCTCACAACCTGGTACCCGGTACAAAGCTAATTCAGTACCCGGTACAATTCATCTATACTGAATGTAAGAATAAATGCAGGATCAGATGGGATTCTTTAAGCGACAGCGAAATCGCGCGTCTCGTTATCGGCGGAAGCGCCAACCATTCCGCTATTTTTCTTCTACGTTCAAGACCCGAGTTGACCATTTCGAGCAATATATCAGCGTTTATAATAAGATCAAGATTATGTCCTGGAAATTTTTTTCTGTAAATCATGCGTATCTTAGGCAATATATCAGCAATAAGTTTTCGCGTATTCTGTGTCTTCGTTTTCGTCTCTTGATCCTTAAGGGATTTTTTCAAAGCCGCCTGAGCGATAGAAAGAACATAAGCACCTGGAAAATCCCACATCGGAGCGTTATCAATGAATTCTCGCTCATCCATAGCTACAAAAAGGGGATCTCCGTCATCCAGCATATATAAAGCTCCTCTCTTCAAAATATAAACTTGTATAATATCCTCATCAGACCTGGAATGATTTATGCGATCTTTTACCTCATCGGTATCACGACCGAATTCTTTACATAATTCATCTATATACCCTTTGAGAACAATTACGGGATCTTCCGTGAAAACCGTTTTTTCCGAATTATTGAAAATAAAATTGACATCCAGGGAATACTGATTGTTTAACAACATAAGGTATGCCCATGTTTTCATATTTTCCCTGATATCGTCATCCCTAACCAAGGATAGGTCTATCATAAGATCAACCTGTTGATCTCCAAGTGCCTTACCCACTGTTTCCATCAGATTCATGTTTTGAACCTGAAAACCGGATATCTTTTCGGATATAGATATCTCCTCGGTATCGGCTACATGAAGATCGATATCTATCGTAACCCTTGATCCTTTGTATAAGACAGATCTGATTTCCGCTGTTTCTATTTTTCCTTCATTCATAGAAAACACGATCCTTTTCTCTCCGGCCTCAAACGTAACCATGCTCGCGTCCCATAACATAAAATCATTTATCAGCGATTTAAATTCAGCTTCTTCTCTAAGAATGGATCCGTTTAAATAAATCGTTTCCCTGAGATCCCTTATGGTGACGCGAATATAATCGCCTTCCCTTTTGAACCCAATAAACGCCCGTTCTATACCATTTTTGGAAAGATGATCTCGTGAATTTAAAACAAGATGACTATATTTTTTACATAGTTCATCCCGTGTCCCGTCGGGTATACTCAAGGCTTTCACGAAATTATTAGAAAACTCCATTATCTCGGCATCAGTCAACTCTTCAGTTATTATGTGAACACCGTCAAATACGGTTGCCTGAATATCTTCCTGAATATATCCGAATTCAGTCTGCTCGGAACCATTCTCAAGCATACGAATAACCTCATCATCAACTTCCGCCGGAACTGTTTTAGCTATTTTCGGTTTTATTTCCACTGTTATAGTATCCATAAATATCGCCGCGTCGGCATAACTATAATATATATCGAAAACATATTCATTTTTATCAAGATCAAAATCCATTAATTTCACACCGCATGTGTATATAACTCCCGGCACCCATGCCTTGATTCCAAGCTCATCCAGTTTATTTTCATCAGGAGTGATCATCGGCTCTGACAGATAATAATTAAAAGGATCGTTAAGGTCACAAACTATCAACCGGTTATCATAATATTTTTCCCGTTCCTCGAAATCCCTGAACCGTGCTCTGTGGTAAATCATTATTTGAAACGGAAAAGTTTCATTTACATGGGGTGTACCCGTAACGGACACAGAAATACCCTGCCACCCGTCATCCGGATCCATGTCCATAAACTCACAGTAATCATACCATGGACCGGCCGGTCCTCCTTCGGATACGGCCATCCGTATAGTTGATGCCCCCGCGGTTTCTCCGATATTTTCAGGTATGTCCGGCCTATATAACGCCGCGTAATGTGATTTACCGTCGATTATAATATATGCCGGAAAAATAACAAAATTTTTATAAACATTGTATTTGTCTATAAGCCGCAATGCTTTTCCCCCTCCCAAAAACTTTACCGACGGAGACCATTCCCATTCCATATCCTTGCCCTGAGCCCTGGCCTCAGCTATATCAAGGAATTTTTTTGAGTCGTGCATAGAAAGCGCGGAAAAATACGTACCGTCGTTTCTAACCACAGTAAATGTCAAATATATCATTCCTTCGAATTCTATAACACGCGGATCTTCATAAGCTATAAATTTGATCATATCCGGCTCAAACATGAACTTGTCTATTTTTTGTACTTGATCATGGTCTGCGTCATGCAAAAACAATCCTATTACTGATTTGGGACAGTCTTGTCCGGGTAATTTTTCTAGCGTGATACGTGGAAACAAGAACCTTTTACCGCTTAAATCCAAAAACCCGTTATTCAGTACAAATTTTTCTTCATTCCTATCAGGGAGCAGAATAGGTTTTTTTCCTTCAACACGTTTTTTTATCCGTATCTCCACCGGAAGAGTGCCTTTAGACTTGAAAAATGAACCCGGACCCCACATCGCCTTGATATTATTCAATTTAATTTTTTCAAGATCACTAGTTTTTTCCCTTAGTGTAAAAATCATCTCCCTGAATTTTTTTACCCCCGTATCCCGGCTATAGTTAAGATCAAAAGGAATGGATATCATATCACCGTTTTTTTTAAGATCATCCACGTTAAATACATCCATTACATAATCCGGCAGATCCCTTTTTATGATACTTATCAGATCCAGTTGGTTCATATTCATTCCTATTGCTTTACCGCAAACTATCTTAAGATAAAGTCCGGCTGCTTCTGATTTTAATTCATCAGTGGGATCCGGTAATGTTGAGGGAACCACCCGGCTATCTGTTACAACAATACAATATCCCGTACCGGTTTCATCTTCTTCGGTTTCCACAATAGCTATTGAATCAAAAGGGGTAACAGGAACTAAAGCAAAAGCTTTTAGCCCTGTGAAAGGCATCAATGAGAGGAGAATAACACTTATAAAAATTAAAAATAGTTTTTTTCTCATAATATTAGTGAATAATAATAAAAACAAATATTAGTACAATGTTGCTACATTAATAAAGATAACTTTGTTTTACGCTAACATACTAATTTTACACCTATTCATAGAATAAGTCAATCATATGGCGTTTCTAAATCAAACATGCATCCTACTCGGGACAGGTTACCTTAAGAGTGTGCTCTCTGGACGGTGAACGGTGATCGGTGATTGGTGAATAATAAATAGTAAACAGTGAGTTGGGCGCTTGGAAAAAAGCTTGAGGTAAATTGATACCCGGTACAATTTGTTTCAGAAAATAAAAATATTCGTCCGAGTCGGGGACACCTTCTATACTACCGGATGGGTAAAGTATCGCGTTCTTTACTGAAAGCAAAGGTTGATGCCGGAAGGGACGTTAAGTTGTCCAACGAATAGGAGGACAATAGTCCCGTACGGCCCCGCTGTGTCGGCTACCGAACAAGAATAAAATAACGAATAGGAGGACAATAGTCCCGTACGGCCCCGCTGTGCGGAAAACAGTAAAAGCAGAAAGAAAACATCATCATCCCGGAAAACGGCGAAAACAGAAAGAAAACATCGTCATCCCGGAATCCTGCGAAGACAGAAAAAAAACATCGTCATCCCGGAAT
>JAGLIU010000050.1 GCA_023142805.1 Candidatus Omnitrophota bacterium
ATTGCCAATACAACAAAGGGGGCCTTCCGTCCTCAGACAGTCCTCGTCCGCCAGAAGGCGGACTGCGGAACTGCGGGCGGGAGGCCCCCTTTGTTGTATTGGCAATAATACATTTTATGAAAATCGCAGAGGTACTTGTGGAATTAATACGGAGCACCAAGTTCTACTTGATGGTGTTTAATAGGAAGGAAAAAAGATCCAGCCCTGAGGCAGTCGGATCTTTTTTCCCCTTTATTTTAACATTGTAGCCTTGTTAGCCTTGTACCGGGTATCGAGTTAGCTTTGTACCGGGTACCGAATTATGAGGCAACCTGTCCCCGAAAGGTAAGAGGCTAAGGGCTAAAGGCTAGGGGCTAAAGGATTAATGGCCGAAAGTAGGAAGGTAGGGGTAGAGGATTAATGGTCGAAAGTTGGAAGGCTCGAGGATTAGCCTCTAAAAGTGGGGCACGGATTTGAAGAAAGTATGTTTTTTCTTTTGTATAAGGTATACTTTCGAGAAAAGGGAGGTTTGATATGGACTTTACATTGTTTTTCGCGAAGATATTGGGATCGTTATACGCGATCATAGGGATAGGGATTTTGTTTAACATGAAGACGTATCTAAAAGTGATGGAAGATTTTATTGAGAACGCGGCCATAGTTTATTTGTGTGGGGTGGCGGTGTTTGTTGTGGGGATGATCATAGTTTTGAATCATAATGTGTGGGTTTTAAATTGGCCGATTGTTATCACGATTATGGGATGGATGGCTATTTTTAAAGGTGTTTTTCTCATTGTTTTTCCGGATGCTATGGTAAGACTTACGAAAAAGTTTGTAAGTATGACCAGAGTATTATTTGCCGATATTATTTTCATAATTATGCTGGGATGTTTTTTAATGGCAAAAGGTTTTCAGCTAATTTAAGGATAAGAACAACGATTCATTGTTAAATTAGTGTAAAGAAGTATACTAGCTTTATGTTTATTTAATAATAGGGCGCTGTCCCCATTTAATGGAGGAAGGATCGATATGGTAGGATGTCATACATGTGAATCCAAGTGTTGCAGATATTTCGGGCTTGAGATAGATACTCCAACGGTAAAAGAAGAATTTGAGAATATAAGATGGTATCTCGCGCATAAAGGGGTAACCGTTTTCGTAGAGAAAAAGAAATGGTATTTGGAGGTGGACAGCAAGTGCCAGTTCCTGACGAAAGACAGAAAATGCGGTATTTATGAAAACCGGCCCTTAATTTGTAAGGAGCATTGCCCGTCAAGCTGCGAGAACGCGTTGGGTGAATTTGACCACCAGCATACTTTCAAGAGTATGGCAGAATTTGATAAGTATCTGGATAAAAGATTTCGCAGAAAAAAGAAAAAATAAAAAGACAAAGGGCCCTTCAGCCTGAAATCGCGCTGAAGACTAGTAAAATACCTATCATGATCAATAGCCCCGAAAAGAATTTTAGCATTATGCGGTAAAGATCATTGCTGAGGAAGGATCTACCTTTAGCTACCGCGTAAGAAAGAGAACCGTACCATAAGATATCGGCAAGCCAATGGCCGATGAAGAGTACGCATATTCCCAGTATCCCGTATGTTTCGGCTCGCGCGGTAGTAGACAGGCCGATGGTTGCCCACCATATAATAAAACCCGGGCTTGCTATACTAAAAATAAATCCTCCGGCAACAAGACTTTTATGGAAATTGGAGTCGGTCTTGATCTCTGAAAGGTTGGTTTTGCTTGTATGGAAAAATAAAATCGTTCCCATGGCTATAAGTGTCAAGCCTCCCAATAAAGATGTGAATAATAAAAACCTGGGATTGGACAAGAAATTCTGGACGCCGAGTATTATCGCCGTTATTATAAGGAACTCAACGAGGATATGCCCGGATATGGTTTTAAGTCCGGCGAATTTGTTGGTTTTTAATGTACTTGAGATAGTAAATAGTGTTAACGGCCCGGGGATCATCGCGCCCGTTATTCCCAGAGAAAACCCGGTTATAAATAACAGAAGTAAATACATGTTGTAAGCATACACGGTTAAAGTTTGAGGGTCAAGGGTTATGGGGGAAGGACGTGGGGTTTGATTTGCTGTTTTTTAGATTATCGGGTATGCTCTCTATAGAAGAAAGAGGGAGGGATGAAAATGAAGGGTAAGGATATAATTATAGCTGTAGTGTTTGTAATTCTGCTTTCTATGATAATAATGCTGGCTATCAGGTTGGAAGGTTTTAATAGGGGGCTTGAAAAATGTGTTGAGATGGTGGAGGACGCGGTAGGACGCGCCGATATTATTTCTAGAGAAGAAATTGAAGATTATATGGAAGAAATAGATTCGCGTTTGAGCGGAGTTACGGAAGATATAGAATTGATCAGAGAGGAAGTGGGGAGTATTCCCAGGGTTTCCGCGGGGGACGCGGAGGAGGCGTTGGGTACAATAAGGCAGGATGTTGACGGGCGGATCTCAGATGTGAATCGGGAAGTTAATAGTCTGCGTGACGAAATACAAAGTGTACGAAGAGATATAGACAGAATAGGTTATCCGGGGTAAAAGCGAATATAACGGGCTTTATCGGATAAGAGGAGGATGTAATGAGGAAGACTCTGGTATGCGCGGTTTTATGTTTTTTTGTGTTTTCACTTTGTGCTAATGCCGATATTATTCATTTGAAGAACGGCCGGAAAATAACCGGGATGGTTGTTTTGGAAACCGAAGATATTATTGAGGTTGATATCGGCGGCGGTACGGCTACGCATTTCAAAGAAGACATAGATTTTATTGAAAAGGCGGAAGAGGAGAAAAGCGCGATCAAAAAAACTGTGGCAAAAACTAAAAAGAAAGTAAGCGAGTTTGGGGTAGTCGCGAAGATCAAAGAGCAGTGGGATAAGTGGTTTCCTCAAAAAACCGAGGCCCAGAAAAAAAGTGAACATTATTATAAGATAGCGATGTCTTTCAAACAAAAAGGTGATATTCCTAACGCGTTCCTGAATATTGAAAAAGCCATAAATTCAGGAAGTAAAAGCGGTAAAGTATACGCGGCACTTGGGGCTCTTTATGCTGATAAGGGGCAGAAAGGCCAGGCAATAAGGTATATGAAGATCGCGGTAAAGATGTTTGAAGAAGAAATGCAGCGTTATCAGAGAGAGAACAATCCTTATATGGCCGGCAGGGCAAGACTTCTGCTTGGGTCCATGAAACTTCAGCTTAGAAAGGTAGTGGGGAAATAAGTTGGAGTATGAATTATCCCTGTTGTTTCACGTCAGACAGCGACCATAAGCTTGTTTCAAGCGTCATAATAATTTTCTAGATTTGAATTTTCTATTTTTTTAACCAAGGATTTTTGTTTCGGAACTATACAGGTTTCGGGGGGAATCGGTAGTGTAATATGTTGTAGGTGTTGTTTGAGCGGATTTTCCGGTTTTCCGCTCAGGGTGAATTGTCCGGAAGGACAATCCCAAGAGTGCCAACCGCCCGACATTGTTGATCAACCCTAATTCTTGACAAAAGGGCGTTAGATACTATAATAATAATCATATCACCATATCTGTCAATATTGTTGTGTTTCCAAATTAAAGAGGAGGTACTCAAGTGACTGTTTCAACAAAAGATATTCGTAATGTAATTTTCATTTCACACGCGGGAGTAGGAAAGACCACTTTAGTCGAAAATTTGCTTTTAAAAGGCGGAACCATATCAAAAACGGGGAATGTTAGTGAGGGAACCACGGTATCGGATTATAATGATGACGAGAAGTCCCGTAAAAATTCTATAAATTTATCGATGGCTTCTTATGAAAAAGCCGGGGTTAAGGTCAATTTGTTTGACGCTCCGGGGTTTCTTGATTATATCGGTGAAGCTGTCTCGGGTATAAATGCCGCGGATGCCGCTGTTTTAATGGTACATGCTGTCGGAGGAATACAGGTGGGTACAACTAAGTTTTGGAAAAGAGTTCAGAAGGCAGGTTTGCCGTGTATGATAGTTATAAACAAGATGGATAAGGATAACGCGAATTTTACCAAAGTACTGGAAGATATACAAAAGAGATTCGGGAAAAAGTGTGTGGCGTTGTGTTATCCGAACGGTACAGGCGCGACATTTTCCGGAATGGCCAACTTGCTTACAAAAGAGGGGATAGATAAACTGGAAGGAGATGATAAGACCAATGCTGATCTTCTTTCCAGTGATATGGTCGAAGGGGTGGCGGAATCGGATGATCAGCTTCTTGAAAAGTATCTTGAAGAAGGTGAGTTGTCCCCTGAAGATCTTAATAAAGCGTTCAGGACGGGTGTAATCTCCGGAAAGATCATCCCGGTCATTCCAATGTCCGCGGAAAAAGGTGTAGGAGTGGAAGCGATTATGTCCTTTATACAGAAATATTTGCCGTCTCCTGAGGACAGAGGGGCGGTAGAAGCGGAGACCCTTCAGGGGGATAGTACTGTAACTCTGGAACCTAAATCTGACGGAGCTTTTGTCGCTAAGGTTTTTAAAACTATATCAGATCCGTATGCGGGACAGATAAGTATATTCCGGGTTATGTCCGGTACGGCAAGAGGTAACCAAGCCATAAGAGATACGACATCAGGCAGTTCAGAAAAGTTCGGACAGTTGGTTTTTCTTAAAGGGAAAGATCAGATACAGACAGGTTCTGTTGTGGCGGGAGATATAGCCGCGGTATCTAAATTGAAAGATGTACATACAGGGGACACTCTTTCGGATGATAAGAACCAGGTTAAACTGGTTCCGGTTGTTTTTCCGGAACCGGCAATAAGTTATTCTATAACACCCAAAAGCCGTTCTGATGAAGACAAGATATCAAGTGTATTGGGTAAGCTGGTTGAAGAAGATCCGACATTCCAGCTGTTGCTTGACGAAGAAACACATGAGATAGTTGTTTCCGGTATGGGTGAGATGCATATAAAGACGATGCTTGAAAGAATGAAGACCCGTTATGGTGTGGAAGTTGTTGTAGGTACACCCAAAGTCGCTTACAGAGAGACCATCGCGGATAAAGGTGATTCCAAATACAGGCATAAAAAACAGTCGGGAGGAGCCGGTCAGTTCGCGGAAGTCTGGATGCGTGTAGAGCCGCTGGAAAGGGGTAAAGGGTTTGAGTTTGTTGATGAGGTCGTCGGAGGAGCGATCCCAAAACAGCTGGTGGGTAGTTGTGAAAAGGGTGTTGTTAGCGCGATGAAAAACGGAACTATCGCGGGGTATCCTGTTACCGATGTTAAGGTAATAGTTTACGACGGAAAGACACATCCGGTAGATTCTAAGGATATAGCTTTTCAAATAGCCGCGGCACACGCGTTTCGGGAATCATTTGAAAAGGCTAAACCGTCGCTTTTAGAACCGGTAATGAACATTGAACTTACTGTTCCGGAAGAAAACATGGGAGACATAGCGGGGTCTTTGAGCTCACGTAGGGGAAGAGTTCAAGGTATGGATTCTGAAGGAGGTATGCAGATAGTAAGAGCGCAGATACCTTTGGAAGAAATGTATAAATACGCGAATGAATTAAAATCCCTTACTGCCGGAAGGGCCACTTATACGATGATGTTTTCTCATTACGATATTGTGCCCGGTAATGTGGCACAGAAGATCGCGTCCGAGAGTACCAAGAAGAAGGGTGTGGAAGAGTAAAGCGGAACCAAAAGGGCAAGGGTCAAAAATGATCTATGATCTTGAGTTTACCGCAAAAAGAGGAGGATAATATATGTCCGGGCATTCCAAATGGGCGAGCATTAAACATAAAAAAGGCGCGGCAGACGCTAAACGCGGAAAAATATTCACAAAGATTATCAGAGAAATAACTGTTGCCGCGAGAGACGGTGGTGGAGATTCTGATACTAATCCGCGTTTAAGATTAGCCATACAAAAAGCAAAAGAGGCGAACATGCCCGCGGATAATATAGATAGAGGCATTAAAAAAGGTACGGGTGAATTAGAAGGGGTATCTTATGAAAATGTATCATTTGAAGGGTATGCGTTAGGAGGTGTCGCTGTTATAGTCGAAGGTCTTACCGATAACAAGAACCGTACGACCAGCGATGTAAGGAGTATTTTCGCTAAACGCGGCGGAAACATGGCCGGAGCTGGGTCGGTGGCGTTTCAATTTGAGAAAAAAGGAGTATTTTTTGTGAAAAAAGAAGATGCCAATGAAGAAGAGCTTTTAAATGTCGCGTTGGAAGCGGGGGCGGAAGATCTTACTTCTGATGAAGATTTTTTTCAGATTGTTTGCGCTCCACAGGATTTTGATAAGGTCAGAACCGCTCTGATGGAAAAAAATATTAGGTTGGAGTCAGGAGAACTTTCTATGAGCCCGAAGAATGTTGTCAAAGTAAACGACGCGGAAATAGCAAAAAAGGTTCTGAATCTTGTTGAAGAGCTTGAAGATAATGATGATGTCCAGAATGTTTATACTAATTTTGATATTTCGGATGAGATACTTAAAGAGATAGAAGACTGATTAGAGAAGGCTTGTGTCTGAGGTCAATGATCATGAATCGAGAAACGCTGGTTGCTTATGAAAATATTAGGTGTTGATCCGGGATTACTTAGGACAGGTTACAGTCTTATAGAGGCTGAAGACCTTGAGTGTATAAAGTTGGTAGAAGCAGGTTTGATAAAAACAAGTCCTGAAGATGGTATAGCGAAGCGTGTCGCTGATATTTATATAAATCTGAACGAAGTGATCAGAGAGCACAAGCCCCAGGTTCTTGTTTTAGAAAAACTCTACTCACATTACAAACATCCCGTTACGTCTATACTTATGGGACATGCCAGGGGTGTTGTCTGTTTAGCTTGTGGGATCAACAATGTGCGGCTTGTTAGTTATTCTTCTACTCGTATTAAAAAAGCTATAACCGGTAACGGTAGAGCCGACAAAAGTCAGGTACAGGGTATGGTTAAAACTATACTCAGACTTAAGGCTACTCCCGAAACGTTCGATATAAGTGACGCGATGGCAATGGCGATAAGTCACGCGCATATAGGAAGCCTAGGAAGATAAGGGGCATTGGACAGAGGGCAGTTTTTGATCCCGGATTTTTTATCCGAACCAGACCACTGAAAAGGGAGAATTATGATTTCAAGAATATCCGGAACTATTATAGAAAAAAAAGACGGGGCTCTTATTGTGAACTCCGGGGGGATGTCCTACGAAGTCCTGATACCTTTGGCTGTGATGAATACCATGAAAGAGAATGATTTACTTAAAGATAAAATAGAGCTTATAACCTACCATTATTATCAGATGGAACCTTCACGGGCTGTTCCGGTTTTGATAGGTTTTCAGAACGAAGTGGAAAAAGAATTCTTTGAAAAGTTTATTTCTGTTTCCGGGGTAGGTCCCAAAGCGGCATGTAAGGCACTTGCGGAACCTTTTTCTGATATCGCGGGGGCCATTGATACCGGAGACATAGCGTTTCTAAAAAAATTGCCTGGTATAGGGGATCAAAGAGCACGTTTGATCATAGCCAAACTTCAGGGAAAGGTAGGAAAGTACGGTCTTATTAAGAATGAAGGTTATGGTCAAGGGGCCGCGGTTTCTGAAGATTTTCAGAAAGAGGCTTTGTCTGTGCTTTTTCAGTTGCAGTATAAAACGGCGGAAGCTGAGGATATGCTTACCAAAGCCATGGAAAGAATGCCCGATATCAAAACGAGTGAAGAATTGTTAAATGAAGTGTATAGGGAAAGAAAAACGATGTGAAGATAGTATATGGTATATGGGGTGCGGTACGTAGTTGTTAAAAAAGGACTTTGAAAAATAGAAATTTAAAAATGAAAGTGATGCTTGGAACAGGGTCAAGAGAGTAGATCAAGTGAGCGGAATCTGTTTTAAAAGATAAAAAAAGTGAGTTGGTAGAGTTCCCGAAGTATTGATCAATTTTACCGATACGACGTATTAAACACTACACACTGAGTACCAAATACTAAATAAGGCGGGGGTAATATGTTAGAAAATAAGAGAGAGAAGTTCGTTAATAAACGAGAAGAGATAGTACGTCAGGATGAGACCGAAGATGATCTTATTATGAACCTGTCTTTGAGGCCAAAGTTCCTTAAAAATTTTATTGGACAGGAATCGGTAACAGAATCTTTGAGTATAGCTCTTGAAGCGTCTCGAAAACGTGAAGAACCCATAGAACATATTCTTCTTGCGGGGCCTCCCGGACTGGGGAAGACATCTTTAGCTCATATCATAGCGAATGAACGCGGAGGCAAGCTTACCGCGACAAGCGGGCCCGCGATCGACAGGGCGGGTGATCTTATAGGCATAATGACCAATTTGTCCGATGGGGATGTTCTTTTTATAGACGAGATACATAGGCTTTCCAAGGTGGTTGAAGAATTT
>JAGLIU010000051.1 GCA_023142805.1 Candidatus Omnitrophota bacterium
CTCTCTCTCGAAGATTGAAAATTTACCTCAAAAGGATTCTGCAGGGATGTCTCTCACAGCGAGTTCCGCAGGTCAACGACCGAGGACTGTCTGAGCGGTGAGAGACATCCCTGTAGAATCCCGCAATTACTTCCTTCTAGGTATTTCCAGTCCCAGTTCTTTGGCGACCTTTTTCATATCTTCCCAGACGTCCTTCTTCCCACTCGAATTCCTAAGCAAATAAGCCGGATGATACGTCGGCATCAATTTCACCCCGCAATACTCATGAAATTCGCCTCGAAGGCGACTTATCGGAGTTTCAGTCTCAAGAAGTGTTTGAGCCGCGAACTTACCAAGAGCACATATCACCTGCGGCTTAAGTATCTCTATCTGTTTTTTGAGATACGGCGTACATGCCGCGATCTCACTTGGAAGAGGATTCCTGTTCGCGGGCGGACGACATTTAAGAATATTCGCTATAAATACATCCTCTCTTTTCAGTCCTATCGCCTCTATTATTTTAGTCAAGAGCTGTCCCGCGCGCCCCACAAAAGGACGACCTTGTTCATCCTCATCTCTTCCGGGGGCCTCCCCTACAAACATAAGTCTTGCTTTTGAAGACCCGGCTCCCGTCACAACATTTTTACGTGTTTCTGATAGAGAACATTTAGAACATCCCTCTATCTCTTTTTCAATATCCTGTAAAACGCTCGTTTTTTTAATAGTTTTCTTTTTCTTTACCGATCTTATCTCCATTTCACTGATCCCCGATAACTGTTCTGTTTCTACCATTCTTTTTACACTATTAATTAAATCTTTCATTATCCTCCCTCCCACACCTGCCTTACCGGCATTCGTAAACACACGGATCTTTGTATCTCAATGATCCAAAGATCCGTCCCATTCCTCTTTTTCTCATCGGAAAATATCCTGTCCGAAAAGCCCTATTGTGTCCACACTTCGCGCGCAGTTCCGCAGGCCGCCTCCGGCGGACGAGGACTGTCTGAGCACGAAGTGTGAACACAATAGGGAGTATGTCACTCTCTTTCCAGTTCTTTCATCACAATTTTTACAATATCTTTCGCGGCATTAGGCTTGCGTATTCGTTCTATACTGTCCTTAAACCCCTTAAGACCCTTTTCAGACAATAACATTTTATCCACAAGACTTGGTATATCTTTTGTATTTCTTGCTTTAAGCGCCGCGCCGCTTCCGATAAGAAATTCCTCGTTCCATGCTTCCTGCCCCGGGATCGAACCAAAAAGTATCATCGGAAGCCTTGCACTCAACGCTTCCGTTACACTTATACCTCCGGCTTTTGTTATCATGATATCAGACACGGCCATAAATTCCGCCACTTTATCAGTAAACCCAAAAGGAATAAGGGAGTATTTCAACCGGGAAGAAAGTTTTTTAATGTTTTCATACGCTTTTTCATTATGTCCGCAAACCGCGATTACCTGTATATCCGCTTTGCACTGATTCAATGAAAGAAGCATCTCCTCTACCGGCCCTACACCAAACCCTCCACTCATGAGAAATATCGTTCTCTTACCCTCAACTACTTCATATTTAGCGCGCAATTCGTCCACATTCAGATCTCTAATAAAGTCTTCTGACGTCGGTATTCCCGTTACATCTATTAGATCAAGAGATATTCCTCTTTTTGATAGTTTCTCTTTAGCCGAATCCGACCCCACAAAAAACCTATCTACATGCGTTGAAAGCCAAAAACTGTGCGGACCGTAATCTGTCATTAACGTATACATCTTGGATCGAACATTTTTCTCTCTGAGTATTCCGGCAATACTGGGTAATAAAAAATGTGTCGCGATGATCGCGTCAGGATTATTCTCAATTATAATTTTATCTAACTCCGGCAGACCTTTATAATCCAATATACCTCGGAGTTTTCGCGTTAAAAAGTCTACAAACGGGAGATTCGAGAACCAATACAAAAATCCCCATAACAATTTCCCCTTACTCATCAAAAAAACATACGCGTCCATATACAAAAATTTGTATAAAGGGATTGAGTAATCAAGCGTATCTATACTCTCTACATCAAGATCTTTACCTTCAAACGCCTTTGAAATGGCAAACGCCGCTTTTTTATGCCCCATACCGGCCGTAGAATACAAAATCATTATTTTTTTCATATAGCTCCTATCTGACAAATCGGGCGGCGACAGGTCTCCGCCCCTACTCTATTGTTTAATTCACGGTAGATCAGCAAATTAAATTATCACCTTTTCAACCGCTTCCAATAAATCTTCGCATATATGGTCCGGTTTATTTTCCCAATTTTCAGCGTCTTCCTTTGAAGACTTCCCTGAAAGGACCAGTATACTCTCAAGCCCCACTTTTTTACCGGCCACCATATCTCTTTCGGTATCTCCTATGTAAAACTTATCTTTAAAATCCGGTATACCCAATTCTTTCTGCGCGATATAAAACAATCCTTCCTTAGGTTTACGACATGAACAATCTTCTTCCTTTGTGTGTGTGCAATAATATATCCCTGATATTTTCCCTCCGTCTTTCTCTACAATACTCAGCATTTTATCTGTTACCATTTTGAGAGATTCTTCAGAGAAGTATCCTTTGCCGACACCTTGTTGATTAGAAATTATTACACTTTTATATCCCGCATCCGTCAGCTTTTTTATCGCTTCAGAAACCCCGGGCAAAATATCAACCTCTTCCAAGAGCGATACATACCCGCATTTTGTACATCCTTCCGGATCTTTATTTATCACTCCGTCTCTATCTATAAAAACATACTTGTTACTCATACATATGCCCCTTTAACCTACCCTTTATCTTCAGGATAACAAAACAAAATAACTTCAAACATACTAACTTATATATCTCTTATACTTTATTTATTTCATCCCGATATAAAAGTACCGCGAGTAAGGAACATATTCCCGTAAAGTGCAGCATAAACCGAGATATAGTAGTATTGACATAAAAAAACAGATTATTACCGGTAGTTACCATATAACCGACAAAATATCCTGCCACGGAAAGCAATAAGAACAATGTTATATAAAAATTTTCGCCTTTCCATAATGTTTTTCGTTTCCAGACCAAAATAGAGAAGAACAGAACCCAGAATATATTCCATTTCTTGGGGCCAAAAACCTCCTGTTGGAACAAATCAAGCAAGATAGGAATATCCTTTACATTCTGCCATACCCGCTCAAACGTAAGTTGCGCGATATTCATGTCACTATTCCCCGCGCTATCTGATATCTTCACAATGAACCACGGAGCCGCTATGATCGTTATGATCACCACAAAGATAACCAGATCCACGACCTTTCGCTTTTTCAAAAGATGATTTTTTTTTGCCGCGAAAATACAAAAGACCAGAAAGAAGGCCCCGGCAAAAACTATTGCTTCATTCTTTATCCACAAAGAAAATCCCAGAA
>JAGLIU010000052.1 GCA_023142805.1 Candidatus Omnitrophota bacterium
GAAAGATCGAAGCAAGATCAAGCTGTCTTCTATTCCCCGTTCTAATATATCTGACAAAATACGCGATGGAACAAGCGATAAACGCGGTAAGCACCAGATCCGCGTGTATTATCGTCGCGTAATCAACAACCTGCGGTACCGTAGCAAGAAAGAATACAGCAACCAAAGCACAGGTTCTGTTTAATATTTTTTTGGCCAAAGCATAAAACAACCCCATAAACGCGAGATAGATCATCGGCATTATCATATTTACAACAAGATCATTCTGACCTGTAAAAGCATATACCCACCGCATCAAAAGTGGCAAAAGAAGCGGATAATCCGTATGTGCTACCGTGCTTTCACTTAACCTGAAAAATCCCTCGGGAATACCGTTATATGTGTAAAAGATCTTAGCTTTGAGAGCATAATTGGCAACCGCGTCATGTGAATGTACCGGTATAGGAAGTGTCAGGAATATTGTCCATAAAAATTGTAGAACTATACCTGCCAATAGCCATTTCTCGAAAATACTTAATTTAAACCGAACCGGTTCTATTGGAAGAAAGTCCCGCCCTCTTTCGGGTTTTGAGACATATCGCGCTAATATAAGAATTAATGAAACTATCGGCAGCATCGACACATTTATAAAATCAAAACTGATGCCCGCCATATAATACAAAAATAACTGAAATGACGCGAACGCGGCGCCTAAAAGAAAAGATAAACTAAAAAACTCGGTTGCCGAATATTTATACCTCTCCCGGCGGATAACCACCAAAAGAAAAAACGCGCCTATTACTTCCAACGCTATTAACGATAAAATAAAATCCATTTCAAATTATGCCTTTATGTATATGGTTCCTATGTTCTCAAAACGTTGATATTCTTTATATCCGGGATATTCAAGTTTTCCGGATCCAAACACTATTTTATAATCAGCGCCCCCGCTCGTACCGACAAGAGGCCAGAGAAAATATCTCATCCTAACTTCATCTATAGAGAATTTTTTAAAACCGGAAAGTTCATATGTAGATCCCCTTGGAATATTTTCAGAGCAAAAAACAGAAAATCCATATAGGTCTTTTCCCATTATAAATTTGACTTTATCCGCGTAATTATGCCCATATAGGTATTTTAAAGAGTCGTACTGTCCGTCTTTATCTTCTCTCACCAGAAAAAACACCCATAGAACGATCCAAAGGATCAGTATAGCCCTGAATATTACAGTTTTTTTCATATTTATCTGCTTCTCAGATACTCCGCAAAAGGAGCCGTATTATTAAGATCAAACACTTTACCATCGCGGGATTCTATTTTTGTACCACCCGCGGCAAAAAATATGTCTGTCTTATGAAAAACTCGTGTGATCCTAAGCACTTTCGACACCATATTCTTCTTCATAATAACCGCGTCATATTTTTTTTTCTTGGTCAAAACTTTCCATAGGACAAAACTCCGCGGAATATCTCCATTGAATATCTTTATTCCGACATCAGCATGTTTAATGATCCCGGTACCCTTCATATCAGAAATAAACCCTTTTATATTTTTATCCCCTGTCCTCCACATATCTACGATCGTTCTTTGCCTCGCAAGGTTTTTAAATATCTCGTAATCATCCGAAACTTCTTTGCCTGAGATCTCTCCCAAAGCCAAAAGCCGGAGCATTTTACCCCAGCGTTTTTCATATATCTCTTTGTTCCTGCTGTATATCATTTTTTTATTCTTCAAACCCTTCCTTGATGCCTGTTCCAGATGAAATACATAAGCCCCTTCCGCCATAACAGAAATAAAACCCGCCTTTTGGGCTCTTGAGGAAAAATCCGTATCTTCATAGCAAACCCCCTCATAGACCTCATCAAGGTTCCCGATACATTCTATTACCTGCCGTTTAATAAGACACGCGAATCCTATCGCGTGCCCAAGTTCGACAAACTCCCCTTTTTTTGTCAAAGTGGAAGAAGCATCCCGGCAACCAAACGTATTACTCTGGGGATTCACTAACCCGACATTTTCTTTATTTTCGGATATACTTATCATTTCTTCAAGCCAACCACTATGTACGATACAATCATTATTCAATATGCAAATGAAAGGAGCGGAAGAAAAATGTATCCCTTTATTGATCCCGCCCGCGAATCCCGCGTTTTTCTCATTAAAAACAAGTTCTATTCTTATCTTATCGGTATTTTTCAGGCTCTCTAAATAAGGTCTGACTTCTTTATCTTTGCTGGCATTATCCACAATGATCAGGCGGGAAGAAACAACAGTGTTAGTCAGAACACTTTTTACACATTTTTTGAGAAGATCAGGATTCTCGTAACTTAAAAGTATTATATCGCATTTAGTATTCATGAAACACTTCTGACTTTCAGTTGATTCTTAAAAGAATAGTTACATTATCGTAATCCATTCCCATTTTCACGGCAAATCAGTCCTTTTTCTCCTGCTCTCGAACCAGATCCCAATATTTTGCCCATTTAATAAAATGCACCCATGCGAATAAAAGAGAAAATATAAACCCGTGCATTCCCTCTTTATATCCTTTTTTCTTGATATAGAATTTCCAAAAAAGTTTAGCCGGCTTTGTTTTAACATTATATCTTATTGTTTTTTCGTCCATCTTTCCATGAAGCTGAAGAAGTTCCCGCGCCTCAAGTGTTGTATATCTATTTTGGCGACCGATCAACTGTTCTATGCTTTGGAACGGATAATGTTCAACACCGGTATCAAGTTTACCCGTTTCCCCGTCCACCACAAGTTGATGATGCACTTTTCCGTCATAATGCGCGAACCCCTTTTTAAAAAGATGATAAGAATGATGATACCACCCTCCGTATCTCATGAATTTTCCCAGAAAAAAATTCTTTCTCATAAATCCATACGCCACATACTTCTCTTCCTTTTCCAAAATCCGCAACAGGTCGCGTTTAAAATCTTCAGGGACTATTTCATCAGCGTCTAATTGCAGTATCCAGTCCCCTGAACAATTTTCATTTCCGATATTCCTTTCAAGCCCGAAATCATCTTCAAACTTATGTTGTACGACTTTCGCGCCATATTCATTACATATCTCAACAGTACGATCGGTACTAAATCCGTCCACGACCACTACCTCATATACCCATTTAAGGCTTTCCAAACATGTTCCGATCTTATCTTCTTCGTTCTTGGCTATTATTACTACCGATAATTTCTTGCCCCCCATTTATTCCTCCGATTCCAAATGTTTGATCTATTACAGTTTGCGGCGTTTATAAAAAAAGATTTTATTGCGTTCTAAACGCTACAAACTCTTACTTTTCTCTAACTCTATCATCTCCCTGTACTTCAGATAACTTACTATCTGATATATTCCGCTAAAAGCAGCTACAGTCAAACCATATACCCCGTCTTTATACCCTTTTTTTCTTAAAAGGCGGCGATAAAAGCATCTGTCCAAAGCCCTCCATACCGCGTGAAATAGCGACATCTTCCTGCCGGTTAAATACCATTTCCGAGCTTCCAAGGTTGTATGGTTATTCAAACTCCTCAAATAATCGGTTATATCCCTATGGGAATAATGAATAAGATCACCTTTTAAATGACCGCAATCTCCATCCAAAAAAGCACGCGGATGTACTTCCGCCTCTTCATATTTGAATTCATTCTTTAGAAAAAGACGAGTCTGAGGAGCAGGATACTCTCCTCCGTACCTCAACCAATATTTACCTATATGATTCTGTCTGGGAATAGTATACGCCTTGTACTCCGGAGTTACCTTCAAAAGTTTCTCTATCTCTTCCGCTAACCCCTCTGTAACACGTTCATCCGCGTCAACACTTAACACCCAATCATTCGCGGCCTGCTCATATGCCCAATTACGGTGTCTTCCCTCATTCTCCATTTTTCGCGTAAAAACTTTATTAGTATACCCTTTGCAGATCTCAACTGTTCTGTCAGTACTTTCATCATCTACAACGATTATTTCATCCGCCCATTTTACGGTATCAAGACACTCAGCAATATTTTCTTCCTCGTTCTTCGTTATTATAACTACGCTTACAGGCACTTTACTGTCCATTTAGCTCTCCCTTTTTCGTATCTCGCATCTAGCATCTCGTATTTCGTAACCAGTAATTCGTAACTTCAAAAACATATATAAGATCCAAAGAGTCAATCTTATACCTCTCTGACTCTTTGACTCTTTGACCCTCTGACTCTTTAACTCTTTGCCTCTCTGACTCCGTGACTCTCTCTGACTCCGTGACTCTCTGACTCTTTGACTCTCTAATTCTCTAACTCTCTGCCCCTCTGACTCTCTAACTCTATGCCATTTGCTATTACCTAAAAGAACTGATATCCATTTTCTTTACAAATAGCGCATATCATACCTGTTTTTTCTTTCTGAACGCCCGCTATTATTTTTCTGGCTTCAACAAAACCCTCACCATTCCAGACATCTTCAAAATCTTGCCGGAGCAGATTTCCGCATTTAAATCGAGTACAATCATAAATCGCGCCGCAAACAACAACATCCCCGTTCCAGTTTATCGTCATGGTTTTCCAGGGTTTTTCACAAGAAGTTTTGCCCGAGGTAACATCCTGATAATTGTTATATTCCGGAGTGTCCGGGATCCATTCTTTGTCACGTTCCACGGAATTCTCCA
>JAGLIU010000053.1 GCA_023142805.1 Candidatus Omnitrophota bacterium
TTCAAATATCTCTTTACCACAGTCAACTCTCATGCCACTGGCTTCGAATTCTATCCCCATTTCTAAAGCCATGTTTCTAGCCATTTTCACTTCATGCTCATTATGTTTAAATACCAAATATTTCCATATGATCTTAGGCTTGGAACGATCAAGTTCGTCTTTTTTCTCTATCATCCTGTTGACATTGTTCATAACCTTTTCTATATCTCCGCCTATTCTATATTTATGATAAACATCTTGAGTCGCGCCGTCACAGGAAACTTTTATAACATCCACTTCATTCCTTACTATGGCATCTACTTGCTCATCCGTAAGGATGTTCAAATTACTATCTATAAAAATACGAACAGAAGGTTTTGTTTTTTTCGCGTATTCGATCATTTTGCCCAGATCTTTATTTAAAAGAGGTTCTCCCCAATTAAAAAGATCTATCGTTTTCACAAAAGGTTTGATCTTATCAAAAATTACTTTAAACGCGTCAAACGCCATTAATCCCTTCTCCACACCTTTGGTCTCATCACTATTGGTCGGACATAAAGGACAACAAAGATTGCAAATATTTCCGGTCTCTATGGATATCTTAGTAGGCTTATACAAAAGCGTACCCGGATGTTTTTTCTGTATCAACCTGAATAAACTATTCAAAGCTTTTATGTACACGATCACCCTTTCATTATCCGGCACGGCAAGCCGTGCCCTTATTTTTATCCCAAAAGTTTAAAACACGCTTTTATCACCATTTCAGGCATAAGATCATTCAAACATCGATTTTCGTTACGGCATTCCGGTAATTTAAAACTATCATAACACGGCCGGCACCCAAGATCCGTGTTTTTCATAACTATGTGATCCTCTCCCGCGGGATACGGACCATAAACATTGTCATCCACCGGACCAAAAATAGATACAGTTTTAACCCCTAATGCCGTAGCTATATGTACCGGACCGCCATCATTACATAGAACAAGATCACAACAATTCAAAAAAGCCATATAATCCGGAAGTGTAAAATTGTTCACGACCATCGCCGGTTCCCCCTTCATCCTGCCTGATACCGCCCGGCATAGATAAGATTCTGAAACATCACCTAATATCGCTATAGAATTTCCTTTTTCCATTAAACTATCCGCGACATCCGCAAACCCGTCTATATTCCACCTTTTGCGTCCCGCGTTATCTCCCCAACTTGCTCCTCCACCGGGAACAATAGCTATAAGCGCTCCCGCGTCTTCCCTTATGCCTTTTTCTCTCAAACAGGAAAGTATTCTCTCCTGACTGATCGCGTCGGTAAAAAGCGCCATATTTTTTATTGATGACTTTACCCCTGTATGCCTTAAACAATCAAGATAATATTCTACAACATGTTTATTCTTAAACCCATCGAAAGGCACTTTGTCCGTCAAAAAAATGCCTCTTTTTTTATAATCCAATCCTATTCTTTTCGGAATACCCGCGAGCTTAAAAAAGAGTCCCAATTCCCTGGATAATGTAAAATCAAAAACCGCGTCATATTTCTGTTCTCTTATGTCTTTGAATAAATTATGCGCTGTTTTTAAAAATCTCGTTTTAGACTCGTGCCATATTCCCGCGAAAAGATCTTTCTCATATATGTAGATATCATTCACACCCGGAACATGATTAACTATATCCATGGTTCGAATATTGCACATATAATCTATCTTCAGATCCTTGTATTTTTCTTTCAAATTAGCGATTATCGGAGTTGTAAACAACACATCTCCGACACCGAATATGTTGGCGATCAATACTTTTTTCATATACAAGTTCCCGTATTTTTCATTATACCCTTTGCCGCGGAGAAAACCGCGTCAACAGTTACAGCTTCCAGACATTTAAAATTTTTGCGACAACCACTATCCAAACAAGGATCACAACCCATTGTCCGATAAAGAACTATATTTTTATCTCCCCAAGGCCTCCATCTCACCGGACTTACTCCCGGAATATTGCGTCCGAATATAGCGACTACGGGTATCCCTACCGCGGCTGCCATATGCATCGGTCCGGTATCATTCCCGATAAAAACATCACATCTCCTCAAAAAAGCAATAAGCTCCTTAATATCCAAACAGCCCGTCAGATCCTTAACATCTTCGCCGGAATTTTCCATGATCTTCCCGGAAATATCTTTCTCCTGTTCACTTCCCACAAGCACAACATTGCTATAAATATTTTTTTTGATCCTTTTTATAAGCTCTACATAGTTCCGCCAAGACCATATTTTAGAAGGATTACTGCTTCCGGGATGAATAACTATCATCTTCTTATCGGAAAATATACCTTTACCGGTCAATATCCCCGCTAAACTTTCTTCGGCTTTTTTATTTACCGGTAAATACGGGCCTTTAACAGGTTTAGTTACGCCTAAAAGAGCCAAAAGATCATATGTATATTCTATTTCGTGTTTTTTACCTTCGTCCCGCTTATCCCGAATCTTTTTATTTAAAAGAAATCCCCATTTTCTATCATACCCTATCCTAAGAGGTATTCCCGCGAAAAAACACGCCAAATGCAATACCTTATGCGGATTAAGTGTTACTGATGTATCGAATTTCGCCGCTTTTAATTTTTTAGCTAAAGCTATCGCGTTCCAAAATATACCTTTTTCCTTAAAAATATCAAATGTAAAGATCTCCTTAACGTTATCTCTATCCTCAAGTAAAGACTTCGAATAAGTTGACGTTACAAATGATATTTCCACGTTCGGAAACTGATCCTTCACCGCGTCTATCGCGACAGTCGAAAGCAATACCTCCCCGATCCTATCGGTTCTTAATATAACTAAATTTTTAATTCCGTTCTTTTTCAGCATGATAAACTAACGAAAAACAAAACCCTAAAAGCAAATGAAAAAATACCGCGAGATTAACCGAATATAAATGAGTATCCACCATAGAATTTATCGTAAACCCTATTAGCCCGGCAAAAAGACCTATACTTACATCTTTCCGTAAGCCGGATTTTATCAAAAATATGCCTCTTAAAACGTAAACAAAAACCGTTACAAGAAATATCAAAAATATCAACGCTCCAACTATGCCTATTTCTGACGCCATATGAAGATAACAGTTATGTGAATATCTAACATCCGGATATTCTCCGGGTTTATATTTTGGAAAATTCCGGCTATACGTGTTTACTCCAAACCCCAGGATCGGATGCACTTTTATCATGTTTATCGTGCCCTTCCAAAGCATCACCCTCTCCCAAGTGGTACCACTTTTAACATCAGTTAAACTAAATATCCTCTCCTGAACGCTATAAGGTAATATCAAAAAAATTACAAGCAGTAAAGCTAAGAAAGTCGCCAGTAGTCTTTTAGTTTTTGTCGCTCCTAAAACTAAAAAAGACGCTGAAAACGATAACCACGCGCCCCGTGATCTTGTTAAAAACAAACATACACTTGACGCGACAAGGGATATAAAAAACATAGTTTTATCTTTCATCCTTGTACTCTTTGACAATAAAAGAGCAATCAAGATCGTACAAACAACAAGCAAATAAACCCCGAAATCATTAGGATGAATGAATGATGATGAAATCCTATGGAGATAATCCTCCGGAATAAGCGTTCTATGACGAATAAAACCCTCTCCAATAAAATATTGATAGATTCCATTTACAACCATGAGCATAACGCTTCCGACAATTACGTACAGAAATCTCTTTATTTGTTTTTCTTCCCAAATGTTTGTAGCCATAATGATAAAGATCAGAGAGTACTCAACGACCTTAAAAATCCCTCTAAAACTTTCACTGGGATATTTTGTATTCACACAAGAAAGTATTACCCATCCTAATAGAAGAAATAACATTTTTACAGAAGTTATCCTCCACCACTTCGTATCCTTTTCATATATCTTTTTCATTATCCCGGCTAATATCATAAGACTAGCCGCGATCTCAACTACCGATGTGGAAAACGTTATACCTACCAAGAGAATATAAAAGCTCCATTCAATTACCATGTCACATACATTAACCATTTTTTCCTTCATCATCC
>JAGLIU010000054.1 GCA_023142805.1 Candidatus Omnitrophota bacterium
CCCTTCAGCCCTTTTGCCGCTCAAACTCTTTGACTCTTTGCCCCTTTGACGCTCTAACTCTTAGCCCCTCTAATCTCCCTGACTCTTTGACTCTCTGACTCTCAACTTCCCTGCCCCTCTCTTCGCCCTTAATACGCATTCTTCAACGCGAACAAAGACATGGACAAGATCTTTAGATCAAAGACCAAAGACCAATTTTCGATATAGTATAAATCGTATTTTGTCCGTTCTTCAATAGAAGTATCACCCCTGAGACCATTGACTTGTGCCCATCCGGTCATTCCTGACTTTATTCTATGTCTTGCCATGTAACGCGGAATATCCTCTTTAAATTTACCCACAAAATGGGGTCTTTCGGGCCTTGGTCCGACTAGACTCATCTCCCCCTTTAGAACATTAATAATTTGCGGCAACTCATCCAGATTTGTTTTTCTTAAAAAAGTGCCTATTTTTGTTCTTCTGGGATCATCTGCCTGAGTCCATACAGGACCGGTACCTTTCTCCGCGTTGTTGATCATAGTCCTGAATTTGATCATGGCAAATCTGTTCCCATCTTCACCTATTCTTTTCTGAAAATAAAAAATAGGACCGGGGGAATTGATTTTCACTAAAATTCCTATGATAATAAAAACCGGCGAAAGAACAATAACACCTATAATTGATAGAACTATATCCATAGCTCTCTTGACAAAACGATTATATCCTTCCGCGAGAGGAGATTCTTTCAACCCCAATAACGGCACTCCGTCTATAGTCCGCATATCTACCTGAGATGTTACCATCACTAAAAGATCCGCGGTAAGACGAAATTCAACCATATGTTTTTCACACCCTAAGATTATCTCCATGATCTTAGTACGCGGGATCTCCACGTCAGTTAAAATAACCTCATCAATATCATGCCTTTTTATCACATTACACAATTCATCCGTTCTTCCCAAAACAGGCACAGAATCAACTGCTCCTAAAACATCTGAATTAATTCGCAACACACCTTTCACATTGTAATCCCAATGTGAATCAACAGCTATATGTTTAATCAAATTTCCCACTATCTGTCCGTCACCTATTATAAGCAAATTTCTGTCTTTTTTTCTCAAAGCAAAACGCGCCCTATTAACCAAATATCTCCATCCGCTTATAAAAAATATAAGAACAAACCAAGTTACGCTTAACATCCCTCTGGAAAAAGAGTACTCTCTATAAAGAAAAGTACCTGCCATAAAGAGTAATATTCCCACTGTAACACTTTTAACTATCATAAAAAATTCATCAACAATAGAAAGTCTAGACCGAACAGAATAAAGCTTATCTGAACGCATAAGAAAGATCAGTATAACTGTTAAAACAGGTAAAACTTGAAAATAACGGCTTACATGCGGAACTCCAAAAACGGTTTTAAATAACCCGGAATTAAATCTTATCCAATAAGAAAATAAAAAACCGGCATTTATAACTAAAATATCTCCTAAAACTAATATCGCGCCAAGTCTAACATCATTTCGTATTTTCATAATATTTATTTGTCCCTAGACACACGTTACAAATTTGTCAGAAGATATATCTTTCCCTTAAGAAATTTCCTTGTCAACCGGTGAATATTCCCACTCAAATCTACAGCTTTTTGCCAAACCTTTACTTTTTCAAGCTTAAACATGTATGTTTACTCACATCCATGAATCATCGACTATGAACTACTAACTATCAACCATTAACAATGACCCACAAACCATATTAGTCAGCACCCCCATGTCATCTCGAGAGAGCGAAGCAAGTCGAGAGATCTTAAATACTTCAAATCCCTCAACCTCCATGGACCATATTATGTTCCACCCATTTCGTTCGTATATATTCTTGTATTTCTCGCTTAAACCTGTTTCTATTAAACCTCTTAGCATTGTCTTTTATTTTAAGCGGAATAAATTTTTCTTCGTTATTCTCGAAGATATCTATAGCCTTGTTCAATGACCCAACTGTCTGTTCATTAAAAAATACGCCTGTCGCGTTCTCTTTGTTTTCTAAAAACGGGGTCACTGTTTCAAGCACTCCCCCTTTAGCATACGCGATAACAGGTTTTCCGAAAGATTGAGCCTCAACCGGAACTATACCAAAATCCTCTTCCCCGGGAAAGATCAAAGCTTTACACCCCGCATAACATTCTTTAAGACTATTCGCGTCAACCCATCCCGGAAATTCTATATTCTCATTTAAAACACTGTTACGTAAATTATCCCGGTCAGGTCCATCTCCCACAACAATTAGCTTCCTTTTAGTTTCGTTAAAAGCCTTTATCGCGAGATCAATCCGCTTATATGGAACAAACGCTGATACTATCAGGTAATAATCACCTTTTTTGTTATCATATGAAACATCGGCAATATCCACAGGCGGATATATAACCTCCGCGTCGGTATTATAGTGCCTTTTAATACGATCTTTGATATTATCCGATATGGCTACAAAATAATCAACTCTTTTGTTACTGTTGATATCCCATCTTTTAAGACTGTTCAATACCCCGGATATCAAATACCTTTTCACAAGATTTTCCTTTGAAAAATAATCATCAAAAAATTCCCAGGCATATCTCATCGGGGTATAACAATAACATATATGCAACGCGTCAGGTGATCTTTTTGCTCCCTTTGCGATACAATGACTTGAACTTATAACAAGATCATATCCTGAAAGATCAAAGCTTCCTATAGCCAAAGGAAAAATGGGTAAAAACCATCTGTATTTTTTTGATATTCCGGGAATTTTCTGAAGAAAAGAGGTCCTTATATCCATGTTCTCTATTGTCCGAGATACGCTGCCTTCTTCATGTAAAAGCGTATAAATAGGCGCTTCCGGGAAAAGTTCACAAAATACTTCCAGACATTTTTCCCCGCCTCTCATCCCGGTGAGCCAATCGTGAACTATTGCTACTTTCATATCTTTCATATTTTAATCAAAGGATTCTGTGCTATATTTTTATGTTTCGATATACCTCGAGAGTTTTCTTGGCCGTTATATTCCATGAAAATCGTCTGGACTGTTTTAACCCACGTTCGATCATACCGTATTTAATATCATTATTATACAATATATTATACACAGTATCAGCAATTTGTCCAACGTCAAGAGGATCAACATTTTTGACAGCGTCACCCCCAACCTCCGGAAGAGATGAGCTCCCGGAAGTAACCACAGGAGTACCGCATTGCATAGCTTCAAGAACAGTCAAACCAAAACCCTCATAAAGAGAAAGATGAAGAAGAAGTTCCGCGGAATTATAAAGGATCTCAAGATCTTGAGAAGGAATTTCTCCAATATATTTTATGTCTTTACCATCAATAAACTTACGCAAACCATCTTCTTTTCTATCCCACCTGCCGGTTATCACAAGCTGGTGAGGAATACCGCGTTTTTTTAGCTCCATATATGCTTTTATCAGCGTACCAACATTTTTATGGGGCTTAATACTTCCCACATACAATATCATCTTATCCGCCAGGTTATATTTTTCTTTTACTCTTTTTGATCCCTGTTCATCATCCATTATTTTAAATTCACTAGACGCGCCCTCATACACAACGGCTATACTTTCACCATACTCATCCCCAAACAAAGAAATTAAATCATCTTTAGTATTTTTAGAAACCGCTATTACATGGGCTGCTTTTTTTATGGACTGTGTGATCATAAACTTAGCATAGTGCCTAGCTAAGGGTGATGATGCCGCTTTCGGAAAAAGAAGATATATAAGGTCATGAATAGTTACAATGATCTTAGTTTTACAGAATAATGGTATATTAAAATGAGGAACATGTAGAAGATCCAGATCATATTTATCGTATGGTTGTACTATCTGCTCTCTTATTGAGTATATAGGTGCCCTCCAATTAATAATTTCCACATTATCCGAAGAAAATTCCTTAAGTTCTTCTTTCTTCCCAAAAAGAACAAAAGTATCCTCTTTTGCTTGATATATTATCTCGGAGAGAAGATCTTTAATGTATCTTCCGATCCCGGCATAAGTTATCATTCTAGCATCAAAACCAATTCTCATAGTAAAAACACCTCTATAGTCCACACTACATATTTATATGATAACATTACACAATTTTCCCCTAAAGCTTCCATGGATAAATAGCAAACTTTTCTTTGCAATTCCCATTTAAACCAACCAATCTATACTCTATATTGCTATACTTCTCATTAAAATACATGAGAGAAGATAAATTAAACTGCTGAAAGTTCAACTTAACCTCTATAGGTAAAATGCTGTTTTTATCACGTAAAATAAAATCTATCTCTTTCTTGTCCGCAGTTCTCCAATATAAAACATTATTTTTATGATATTTTTTAATTAACTCAGAAAAAACAGCTGTCTCAAAAACACTTCCAATGATCTCTTTTTGTAATTTTTTTAACCATAACATCTGCATTAATCCACTATCATAAAAAAAAATTTTAGGGACTTTAAATAATTCTGAGCGTATATTTTTGTGATAAGGTTTTACCAGTTTTAAAATATAAGTGCTTTCCAAAATAAACAAATACCTCTCCACTGTCTGCTTAGCAATCCCACAAGTATTTGACAGTTCCGTTATATTTAACAAATTTCCGCTCTGGGATGCCAAAACTTCTACTAACTTGTTAAACTTATCGATATCTTTGACATCGGCAAGATCCCGAATATCTTTTCTAACATACGTATCTATGATCTGCTGTAGATATTTTTCTTTTCTATAAACTTCTTGAGACAACACTATCTTGGGATATCCTCCATAAAGGACATACTCTAAAAATAAATCTCTTAATTCTTCTACTTTTTTATCTGAGAAACTATCATTTTCAGTAAAAACATATTCTTTGAACTCAAGAACCTCACTAAAAGATAAATTAAATATTTCAAAGTCAACCGTTCTCCCAACAAGAGAATCTTTAAATTTACTCCTGATATCAAAACTTGATGACCCTGTTACAATTAATTTTAAAAACTTATAATGATCTGCCGTTAACTTTAAAAAAGAAGAAGGATCTTCCAAATATTGAATTTCATCTATAAAAACATAAATTTTATCGGAACTTATGTCTATTTCATCACTATAAATACCCTCTTCCCTTAAATGATTAACAAAACTGTCAATACCTTGGTTTAATATCTTTACAAAACGAGAATCTTCAAGATCAACATAATAAACTACTTTTTTGTCCTCGGCTAAAAAATTCTTGAGCCAATAAAGAATACTTGTTTTCCCCACCTGTCTTGCCCCATGCAAAACAACAACATCATCCGTAAAAATATAATTTTGGATTTCGTCAATTATTCTTCTTCTGTATAGCTGCGCCATAGCACCTTCCCCTTTTTACCTATATTAGCCATCTACATCCAACTCAAGTTTATCATATATTCAATATAAATACAAGTCAATGTTGCTTTAAATTTAATATTTGCCGTTTTTTCATAAAGATATTACCTCATCTATAACCGCGCATACTTCTTCTGAAGTAATGCTCTGCAAGTTTTTTTCTTTACCGGGATATATAATCCTTAGTTTTTCATTTTTTGGAACCCATTGATCCGGATCATTTACCCCGCTGAACAAGATAACACTGGGAGTATTCATTGCCGCGGCTATATGCGAAGGACCCGAATCC
>JAGLIU010000055.1 GCA_023142805.1 Candidatus Omnitrophota bacterium
CTATAATCCACAACTAACCCGCAGGGAAAAGCCTGCGTACAAAATATAATATCAGGAGAAAATTCATCAAGAAGTTCCTTGATTTTCGGCAAACTGATCCTATTAAGTGTCCGACGGGCTTTTGCCGTCTTTTTCAACACGTCAGGATCATCATAAATACTGCCCCAGATCTCAGGCTTTTTCTTGATAACCTGTATATAAGCTTTGTTGATTATTTTGCTGAGAATAGGTTTGGCATATTCCAACGCGTTAACAATTCGAACTTCGATATCAGCGTCTATTTCCAAAAATCCTTTTTTGAGAGCTTTGGCGGCATGAAAATGTCCGGAATGTTTTGATATATAGAAAATTAATACCTTTTTCTTCATATTTCTCAGTACCTGAGCCCCTTAAGATCATGCTTCAGTTTCAAATATCTTTTTTATTCTACCAACAGCTTCTATCAATCTATCTTCATCTTCAACTAACGCGAATCGAACAAATCCTTCCCCATACTCACCAAAACCTGTCCCGGGAGAAAGCACCACTCCCGTTTCCCTGATAAGCAAGGACACAAACTCCATAGATGTAAGCCCGCTGTATCTATCGGGTATTCGTGCCCATAAATAAAATGTTGCCTTCGGTTTGGGAACCTTCCAACCTATCTTGTGAAGCGCGTCAACCATAACATCCCGCCGGCGTTCGTATAGGGCAACCTGTTTACTAACACAATCCTGAGGTCCGGTCAGAGCTTTTATCGCGGCATATTGTATAGGTTTAAAAAGACCGAAATCTATATAACCTTTGGTTTTTACAAGCGCGGCAAGAATTTTAGAATTACCCACGGCAAAACCTATACGCCATCCCGCCATATTATAAGTTTTACTCAAAGAATGAAATTCTACGGCTATTTCTTTCGCCCCGGGGATTTCCAAAATACTGATCGCCTTATATTCGTCAAAGGCGATCTCTGAATACGCGAGATCATGTACAAGTATAATTTCATTTTCTTTAGCAAAGTCCACAGCTTTCTCAAAAAACGCTTTCGACGCGACAGCGGTTGTTGGATTATGAGGATAACTTAAAAATATCATTTTTGTTTTTTTCAATATGTCCTTCGGAATAGCGTCAAAATCAGGCAGATATCCATCTTCCGCGCGTATCGGAATACTATGCAGAACGCCCCCCGCGATAAGCACGCCGTTAAAATGTACAGGATACGTCGGATTAGGCACCAAAGCAACATCGTCATTATTAAGAAACGCCAAAGAAATATGCGCGATACCTTCTTTGGACCCGATAAGCGGTACAACTTCAGAACCGGGAATTAGTTCAACTCCGAATCTCGTATGATACCACCCCGCAATGGCTTCTCTTAAAGCAACTTCCACGTTATCAATAGATCTGGAATATCCGTGATTTTTCGGATTTTTAGCACTCCGGCACAATTCGTCAACTATGTGCTCCGCCGTAGGACTATCCGGGTTTCCCATCCCCAGATCTATTATGTCTATACCTTTCGCTATAGCTTCTCTTTTAAGATCATCTATCATGGTAAAAAGATACTTCGGAAGCTTTTTTATCCTATTTGATTCATTCATGTTTATCTCCTTGTTATCTCAACCATGTACATTGGATAAAATGAAAAATAAGAACACGAAAACTTATCCCTCCAACTAAAAATTGGTCTCCGTTCTTTACTCTATTATTCCCAACACTTCACCTGAAACTATTTTTTCGCCTTCTCTTTTAATTATTTTCGTCAAAATACCGTCGCGGGGCGCGGGTACATCAAAAGTCGCTTTATCTGTAACCACCTCGGCGATATCTTCCCCTTCAGCTACTTTTTCACCTTCAGTAACATGCCACAAAGTTAAGATCGTATTTTCCGAATCTTGCGATATCTCTGGTAATCTAAATTCCATAAAACACTCTTTCATTTTAAACTGTTACTCCGGAACAATACTCTTCCTTCATAACCTTGGCAAACTCTTCCACAAAAATATCTTTAACCTTACTTATCTCAACCTCATGCCCGAGATAATCTTTTACAGACATTACTTTGATATTTTTTTCTCCGCATGGATCTATACATCCAAAAGGTGTAATATCATTATTAACATTAACCGCCATACCATGATAAGTCACCCATTTTTTAACAGCTATACCTATAAACCCTATCTTTCTGTTTTCAACCCATATACCTCGTTTTTCAAAAAACCTCTCAGCCGGAACTTCGATCCTATTCAAAACACTAACCGCGACTTTTTCCAATACATCTATATAAAAAGAAATATCTCTCTTTTTAAGTTTAAGATCTATAATAGGATATATTACAAGCTGTCCCGGAGCATGATACGTTATTTTACCTCCACGTCCGGTTGATACTACCGAGATCCCATTCTTTTTTAAAAAACTTTTATCTATTATGCTGGATTCTTCCGCGATCCTGCCATGTGTTATCACCGGTTTATGCTCAGTAACAATAAGGAGATCCTGAATCTCCCCTTTTATACGTTTCACCAATAGTTCCGATTGAAGCTTCAATACGTCTTCATATTCCGTCATACCCAAATCATATATTTTCATATTATTCCACTGATCCCGCGACATTAACTACAGAACATTATCAAAACCGCCGTATTCTTTAAAATATTCGATAACACCGCCTTTTTTCAAAAATTCTTTCATAATGTTCGGAATAGGTTTTATCTCCAGATTTAATCCTTTTGAAATATTACGTACAATATTATTTTCTATATCAAGTTCTATCTCATCCATATCGTCAATATAGTTTGTTTCACATTCTACAAGACAAAGTCCCACATTAAAAGCATTACGATAAAAAATCCTCGCGAAACTTTTAGCTATAACAGCTTTTAACCCGCTTGCTTTCAGTGCCGCCGGAGCTTGTTCCCTGGATGACCCACAACCAAAATTCTCTCCCGCGACTAAAAAATCGTCAGATTTGATCTTAGCCGCGAAATCTTTCTCAAGATCTACAAAAATATATTTTGAAAGCTCTTTCATATCCTGTATCTTGAACTTGTACCTTCCGGATATAATATAATCCGTATTAATATCGTTCTGCATTTTTAATCTATGCGCGTAATTCGCCACTTTTCCCCCCTATTTTATAAATACCCCTTATCCGATACTAAATTCTCCGCTTGTGTTCTCTTGGATCCGCTATTTTACCCGTCAACGCGGTCGCGGCAGCCGTCGCGGGACTCGCTAAGTATATGTTCGAATTAGGATTACCCATCCTACCTTTAAAATTACGATTCGCTGTGGAAAGCGCATTCTCACCATCAGCAAGTACACCTTGATGTGTACCTACACATGACCCGCATCCCGGATTATTAACAACGGCCCCGGCGTCAACAAATATCTCTATAAGTCCCATCTTAATCGCGTCAAGATAAATTTTACGTGCGGCAGGCGTTATAAGAACTTTCATCCCTGAAGCAACTTTTTTACCCTTCAATATTTTCGCCGCGATCTCCAGATCTTCCAATCGTCCGTTGGTACATGTGCCTATACTAACCTCATCAATAGGAAGCCCCTCAAGCTCTTCAATATCACAAACATTATCAACAGTATGAGGCTTGGCTATCTGCGGAGAAAGATCGGAAAAATCGTATTCTTTAACGTCAACATATTTCGCGTCTTCATCGGCTTCGACAACACGGCAT
>JAGLIU010000056.1 GCA_023142805.1 Candidatus Omnitrophota bacterium
AACCACATTTTGCTCCCATTTCAACCGCCATGTTGGATATCGTGAACCTGGCATCAATACTGAGTGTCTCTATCACATCTCCATAAAACTCTACCGCGCGATATGTCGCTCCATCCGCTCCAACATCTCCTATGATCTTCAAGATCACATCTTTTGAATATACACCTTTTGGCAACTTCCCATTGACTACCATTTTTATGGTCTCCGGCATCATAAACCAGTTCTTTCCGCTCGCGACCGCTATCGCGAGATCGGTAGACCCTACTCCGGTAGAAAACACATTTATCGCGCCATATGTACATGTATGAGAATCAGCCCCGAGAACCAGATCCCCGCATGCCACAAATCCCAATTCAGGAACTATCTGATGACACACTCCGCAGCCTATATCAAACATTTTAACGCCATAATCTCTCGCGAACTCTCTCATCTTATTGTGTATCGCGGAAACTCCTATATTCGGACTCGGCGCGGAATGATCTATCACCATGCAGAAAGCATTTTTGTCAAATACCGTGTCGACCCCCATTTTCTTGAAACTATCTATTATCATCCCGCTTGTTCCGTCCTGTCCAAAACAAAAATCTACCTTAGCGATAACAATATCCCCCGGCTTAGCCTTTTTTCCACTATGTTGTGTTAATATCTTCTCAGCCATCGTCTGCCTCATAACTTGCTCCTATTTTTGATTTTCAACTATCCGCGTTATTTATACCGTCATTTCACTCCGTACCCACCCGCAACTCTTAACTCCATATTTTTGTCAGCTTTAGAATTTCTTCACCCATTCTTTAATGCGGTCAATACCCATCTGTATTGTTTCAATGTCTGTCGCAAAACTTATCCGCACAGCACTATCATCCCCAAACGGCCCTCCCGGTATAACCGCGACATTTTTCTCTTCAAGAAGATCTTTCGAGAATGTCATTGAATCTACGCCGCATTTAGAAATGTCACAAAAGAGATAAAACGCGCCTAGCGGTTTAAAGGGCTTGATCTTATCTTCACCGGAAAAGCCCTCTATAAGCACATCTCTCCGCTGTTGAAATGTTTCACGATTCTTATCCATCACATCCTCCAGATCCGAGAGAATGGCACATTCCGCCGCCACCTGACTTATTGAACAAGGTCCGGAAGTCGCGTGACTTTGTAATGTTGACGCAAGCTTAATGACATCCTTGTCCCCCGCGGCATAACCTATCCGCCACCCTGTCATAGAATGACTTTTCGAAACACCATTTATAACAATTGTCGCTTCTTTAGCTTCAGGAGAAACCTCCGCTATTGAAAAATGTTCATTTCCGTCAAAAATTATCTTTTCATAGATCTCATCACTAATTATCATGATCTTATTCTTAACGCAGATTTCAGCAATAGCTTTTAATTCGTCTTTGTCATAAATAACACCCGTGGGATTCGACGGGCTATTCAGAATAAGCACACGAGTTTTTGAAGTAATAGCACGCTCAAGATCATTAGGATCAACCTTAAAAAAATTATCCTTTCGCATAGACAATTTAACCGGAGTCGCCCCCGCAAGTTTGACCATTTCGGGATAACTTAACCAAAACGGCGGTATTATCAACACCTCGTCACCATCGGAACACAATACCTGCAAAATATTATATATTGAGTGTTTTGCCCCGTTAGACACGATAACCTCATTAGGACTATATTCCAACCCGTTGTCTTTCTTAAGCTTCTGACAAATGGCCTTTTTAAGTGACACAGAACCCGCCGCGGGCGTATATTTAGTATAACCGCTGTCAAGAGCTTTTAAAGCCGCGTCTTTAATGATCTGAGGAGTATCAAAATCGGGTTCACCCGCCGCTAAAATAACAACATCCTCTCCTGAAGCACGTAAGGCTTTTGCTTTAGATGTTATTTCCAGTGTTGCTGAAGGGGCTATTTTTTTGATTTTTTCTGATAATTTCATGTTCTCTCCGTTTACTTTTAACTCTACTATTATAATAGTAATATAATCAAAGATATATTAGATTCCCATAAAATAACATAATGTCCCCGACATTACAAGAGGTAAAAAAACAGCCTACCCTTTCATTTTGCCTAAAAATCCATAAAACACTTACTTTTAAAAATATGTCTCATTAACTATTTACGAATGAAAGGGTTAGAGTTACACAAAAATAAACTCCATACTAATTCTTCCATATCCCCAGATTATCTCTTTTTGCTTTTTTTTGTGCTTTTTCGAATATATCAAAATATTTTGTATTCGGAGGGATTGTAAGCATCTCAGCGTATCCCTTCTTTAGGATCTCTTCATTTACCATTTTGCCTTCGGGGGTATATACATAGGCCAATAACCGTCTATATTTATCGCGTTTCTCCTTGTCAAATTCAAGCCTCACTTTTTTACCGAAAACCAGTTCTTCATTATATTCTTTTGCTTTTTTCGCGTATGGTTCGGGAGCCCACATCCATCCGCCCCATACACGCCTTCTCGTTTCCGGAGTATCTATACCGATATATCTTACCTTGCTCCCGTCCGCAAGCTTTACCGTATCCCCATCTATCACCCGGCTTACAAAATAATGTTTAGTCTCGGCAAATCCTCCCGCGGTAAAGATCAATACGGCAAAACATGTGAAAATAATTTTCCTCATGCCCCTCGCGCCCAAATATTTATCAAATCGGACAGACCTGATTCGCGTTCCAATAGTTATTATATTAACCTCCGTTTAAACGTTTTATTCCGTATTCATGAAAATTTGTCTATCATGCCTTTTTGTAAATGTACCGCCGGACTATGTGTTCTTTTTTAAAAACGTTTAACCAAAAAAAACCTGTATATGACTATATTTAAACACTTTTTCGATAAAGGATCATTTATTCCCCTGCCCCGGACCATTCACTATTCACGGTTCATTCCATACCACACACTTTCCTCAATTTACAATTCTCACAATCCGGTTTACGCGCGTTACATACCGTACGTCCATGATCTATTAAAATATTTGATATCTTTCCCCATTTTTTCCTGTCAAAAAGACGCATAAGGTCTTTCTCTATTTTTACGGGGTCAGTATGATCCGTAAGCCCCAGACGTCCGCTAACACGCTTAACATGAGTATCTACGGCGATCCCTTCGACTTTTCCATACGCGTGGGTTAAAATAATATTAGCGGTTTTTCTGGCAACCCCGGGAAGCGTTAAAAGCGCTTCCATCTCCTTCGGAACCCTGCCGTCAAACTCACTGATGATCTTTTCAGCTGAAGCAATAATGTTTTTGGCTTTATTCTTATAAAATCCGGTTGATCTGATCTCTTGTTCAAATTTTTCCGGATCTGCTTT
>JAGLIU010000057.1 GCA_023142805.1 Candidatus Omnitrophota bacterium
CTTACAATAATAACATACCAATGGGTTCTGGTAACACACATTAACCGACAGATTAATGATTTTATCGCTCAAGAAATCAGATGATACGTCCGCGAAAAAAGTGTTGTAGCTTTTATTTTCATCTAAAGAAAAACTGGTTTTAAAAGAAGGGTTGGTCGTATAATCAATATAATTATTTCCGGTATAATTATTATAAACCTCGGTCTGATCATACATATTACGTCCATATATTACAAGATCGTTTTCTTCGTTTATTTTATATGTGTAATATACAACCTCTCCCTCCGGCAAAACAACTTTTTCAAGTTTGCCGGCAAATTCTCCTGTCGTATAATATGTAAACATAGACCCTCCCGGAAATTTAGGATAAATATAGTTTGTGCCTTGTTCGTCATATTCATATATGGTTATCTCCCCCATGGTATTCTCTTCCAGAATAAGCCTGTCTCGCGCGTCATAAATATTTTTTACATTGTCGGAAAATAAAATAGTTTTATGTAAAAGCTCACCGTTATTATCATATTCATAGGTAATGGTCTCCCCTTCCGACGACCTTACACAACTGAGCAGGTTCCCCGTATCCGCGTCATACTCATAGGTTTCCAGGTCACTCCAGGCTTCTACATCTATATCACCACCATTAATAAACGTATATATCTGGGGATCCATTGAAATGTTTTCGAACACATACTCCGCTTCCCCCCTTTCAGAACCTTTTTCATAAATATAAAAACTAACGTTATTATTTTCATTTCTCATCTCAAGTACATAAACAGTATCTTCCTCTATTGTTATATCTAAAGGAGGATATTCTGTCTCGTTAATTCCTGTCTCCCGGCAATAGTTACATACCATGAGAGAAACAGATCCAGCGTAATACATTAAGTCTATGGAATGCACCCCATATGTAGACTCCGCGGAAAGATAATATTGAAGACTTTTCCAAGAAACATCACTATCAAAAAAAACCTCGGTGCGATGTATCGCGGATCCGATCATGAGATCATTGTGATCAGGCTCCATTGTCTTACTATAGAGATAAACACCATCAGAAGACGGATCTATGGAAACATCCAGATCAAGACCGCCAACATTGAACATGGGATCCCCTTCGTTATCCTCCAATATGTACAACGCGGTCTCGGGTCTTTCTTCTCCCTCTTCGTAAATATAAACACCGACCCCATCATCCTGCCAAACATATTCAGCTATATAGAACGTATTGTCCCTTATTTCAAGATCCAGTTCTTCACAAATACGATCACTTTGATATGTCTGGTAGTCATACTCCCTGTATTTCAAAGATATACCCGTACCACTAATGGTAGTTGTAAAATTAACATATCTATCTCCGGACTGATAATATGTCAAACCAAGAACAACATAAGACCCGTTATCGCTATTTTCCAGATTAAATACCGTCTTGAATCGCGGATCCGTGGATCTATCAATGTAACTGGTCCCGCAATATTGAGGATAAATTCTCGTTTTATTATACAAAGATCTTTGTAACACTTTTAATACTCCTGAATCTGTTACGCTGTACTCATAACGTGAAACTTCGTCATCGGGAAAAATAGCTTTTTTTAAAAACCCTTCCGCGTCATATTCACCGATAGTTCCATCCACAGTCCCGACCGTTGTCCCCTTATATACCCCCTCAGCGTCATATACATATGTGTAAGTATTCTCTCCGTCAAAGATCTCTTCAAGCGTCCAATCATCCTCGTAGAAATAACTGTTGCCCTTTTCTTCCACCGTAATTTTACCGGTAACAAGGTCTTTGATATAATTAATTTCCTTTATAGTCTCTCCTGACACTACCGTTACTTGACATGAAGCAATCCCGCCCAGATCATCCATCACATATGTATAAGTAGACACTGTACCATCTGATCTTTCTGAAACCGCGAGCCGTCCCTCAGATATCATATGCTTCGTACCGTCAATATATTCCATTACAACATCCGTGATATTGCCCCGGGTGTCCAAAACAATATCATTCATCATAGTACCGTCCACAAGCCTGACAGAACTTATATTTCCGTCTTCAACATAATATATATTACCTCCCTGCTCTATCTCTTTAAGAACCGCCTCCCCTTCCCGATTTTCATAACGATATACGGTACCGTCCATCTCGATTATCCGAGAAACAACACCATCGGAGCATTCCACCGTTTTACCGTTAAAATATTCCACTCTATATAAGACACTATTCTCATCGTAATAAATAAATTTTTCATTATCCGTCACGATCGTCCGCGTAACATTACCTACAGCGTCTTTTTCATACGTATAGGATTCTTCTTTACCATCGGGATACTCCACCGTAATAATATCTCCCTGATCATCATAATTAAATTGAACACCGGTAACATCGGTGATCGAGTTCACGATACCCGCGCGTATTACCATAATTCTATTGTCAGGATAAACTATATCGGCGTCAATTAACGCATTTTGTTCATCAAACACCATATTTTTTATAATACTACCGTCTGTTCTCTCTATTTCTTTCAGCTCACCGTTCTCGTATCGAATGATCTCACCATTCGCCCCGATCACACTAAGACTTATCCCCGGTTCTAAACTTTCCGATGGAGTCTCGGACAAAGAAGTGTTATAAAGAATAAAATCTGATATCATTTGCTTATGTGAAACAAGTGATTCTAATGTGGAGTCTACAACTTGAGGCTCTACAGGATCCATGATCGTTGTCGTCGATAAAGGTATGGTATCCGTAATATCCGCTGCCCAGACGATCTGATTCCATAAAAATATCACGGCAACCGTTACCGAAATCATTTTGAAAAATATGTTAAACTTTTTGTTGAACATTTTTTCGTCTCCTTGTTTTGTTTTTTAGCTCTCTCTACTAAAAAAATTACAATAAAAAAACCGGACTGCCAAACAACACACAATTAATTTGTGTGTTCAATAGTTTAGCAGCCCGGCTGAGCGCTACTTCCCGTCCAAACTTCGGAAAGCAGCGTTTGGATAGCACCCGTGGCTTTGTGTCCCTATGTCACCATCCCGGTTCATTCCCCGGTCTCCGCTTAAAGCGGAAAGGTTTACTTTTTTCACATATCCCAATGAGCGTTTTCAACTTAACATGCTTTTTCTTTTTTGTCAACATTTCTTTCTTTTTTCCAAAAAGCCAGTTTTTAACATTCTTCAGCCCGGGGAAAATTCGTTTGCTGAAAATTTAACAACCCTCTAAAAAAGTAATCTACGGATATCCAGATCCCTCGACTTCATTCCTCGCTATCGCTCGTCATTCCACTCGGGATGACAATGGGGGTGGGGTCTATTCCCCATTATCAAATATCATTCCGCTCAGAATCGACAATGGGGTTGGGATCCATTCCCCGCTATTGGCTATCACTCCGAATTGTCCCGAGGGCAGATTAGAAAACTCGACGGACGAAATAACCCCGGGGCTGAACTTTGTTTCTCGCTATCGGTCGTCACTCCGGAATTGTCAGAATACCTTATGAAAAGACAACATTAAGGTCAGCCTCTTAAGTTTTGCGTCAATCCAAATGTGTGGTTATGACAAACCCAGAATTGTCATTCCGAGAGAATGGGCAACGCGAATGAGTCGAGGGATCTGATATTTTCCATTTTTAAATTTCTGTTTTCCAAAATCCTATTAGACCAATCCCACACACCACATACTATATACCACATACTACATACCATTCCCTTGTATTTTCAAGGGAATATGCTATATTATTAATATAAATAGCATTATAATAAATACCATTACCAATACCAACTGGATCAGGTATCAACATATGCTTAAAAAAATAATCGTATCATTGATAATACTCTCGACTAGTCTCTCTTGCGGTATCAAAGTATCCGCTGAAGATTTCAACCAGATAGAAAAGCTCTTTTCTTTACGAACGGCTATAACCGATCAGGGTATAATGCTTCCTGAAAAGATAAAAAGCGTCCAGGGTAATGATGTCAGAACTCTCGAACGTATATTTGAAATGGAAACTTCGGTCCTTACTACTATCGAAGCTTACTTTAGAATACTTATGATCGCGGTCTCTACTAAAAGTGAGACTAATCCTGAAACCATAAAAATTCTGAACGGATGGCTGGAATTCATCGAAAGCCAGTGCGGATTTGATATCAACTATCTCAATGAAGCTTTAAAAGAAACTTCAAACCCGGATGTAATTGAACAAATAAATATCGCTAAAAGAAATTCTGAAAATCTCGCTGAAATAGTTGAGAAAAGTGTTAAAGAAAATAACAACTTGATAGGTAAAACTATAGAATAACCCGAAAGTTATTTCTTCCCTTCTTCTATCTTACTTTCAATATCCTCAAGATCAAATCTGGACTCGGGCGGACAAGTGCCGTTCATTAACGGCTGAGGTGCCCATGACTGCATGGTATCAATATCTTTGATCGCGTCTTTTATAACCGCTTCAAGTTTATGACCAAGCCGGTCAATATATTTACCGTTTGCTATTGTTTCTAAAGTTTCCTTTTTGTCAAAATCAAGGGGTATTCCCATCGCCTTCTTCAACACGTCTGTTTCCTGATTCATCTCCAGGAGCAACGCTTGTTTTCTTTGCATTCTAGCCACATATTTAGAATCGGATGGAACAGATAATGCTTCCACTGTTTCGGAAAGCACAACCGTTACAGAAAATGTAATGGCTAACGATGTAATTATTATAGTTCTCACAACTCTAAACATGTTTCACCTTCCTATATATATGCTTCCACTACATATTAAATTGTTTTTAAAAGCCATAAATTAGTGGCCAAAAAAAAACCCTCTTCTCGCACATCCTTAGTATACCACAAATATTAGTATTTTGAAAAGTAAGTAAGCAAGCTTTTTTATTTTTAACAATAAGCGTAAAACATGCCCATCACATGTTCATTTAAGCATTGTAAATGTAATAAATCGGAAGATTTACTATTAATCTAGAAGCGCTGATATATCATCTAAACTATGGATAGGAACTACGTTAAGAGTACTATCTATCTTTCTTATAAGCCCTTTAAGCACCGTTCCCGGGCCTATTTCCAGATAGTCTGTGATTCCGAGTAAAGCGGCTTTTTTTACTGATGCTTCCCATAATGTTCTGTTATCAAGCTGATCCGCAAGATTTGTTTTTATTTTTTCTGGGTCAGAGTTTATTTCCGCGTCGATATTGCTTATAAAATCAATAACCGGTTCATTTATAGAAATATTTTTCAGAAAAACTTTCAACTTTTCTTTAGCGTCTCTCATAAGTTCCGAATGAAACCCTCCGCTTATTTTTAACATGATCGCGCGTTTCGCGCCTTTATCTTTGGCTATATCAGCCGCCAGTTCCACTTTAGTCGCGTATCCGGAAATAACAACCTGTCCGGGACAATTAAGATTCGCTACCTGACACCCTATCCCCATACAGATATCTTCTACTTCTTTAAGATCAAGCCCCATAATGGAGGCCATTTTACCCGGTTCTTTTTGGGAGGCTTCTTCCATGAACTTCCCCCGATTTTCCACAAACTTCAAGCCTTCTTCAAATGTCATGGCTCCTGCCGCGACAAGCGCTGTGGGTTCTCCCAAACTAAGCCCCATTGACACCATCCCGATAGACTTAATATCTTCAGGAGAAAATATTTCCCTACCCTCTTCCCCGACAGGCCCACCTTTGAGTTTTTCGACCAGAACATTTAACGTAGCTATACTTGTCGTAAATATAGCGGGTTGACTGTTCGCGGTAGACTCAAGTTCGTCTTCAGGTCCTTCAAAACATATCTTCTTTATATCCCGACCCAACACTTCATTAGCACGGTCAAAAACCCACTTTGCGGCAGGCGCGAATTCATAAAGTTTTTTACCCATACCAACTTTTTGTGATCCCTGTCCAGGAAATAATAACCCGTATTTTTTCATTTGTTTCTACTCCTTGTTAATAGATCCCTAGACTCCTCTGCTCCGCTAAAACTTCGCAAAAGTCGGCCGAAAAGGCAAAGACCGGGCTCTGCCTCTACTCTTTACTGTCCGGTTTTAAATAGACCCGGAGTGGTGTTTCTCGCGCAGTTCCGCAGGCCAAAGACCGAGGACTGTTTGAGCACGAAACACTATCCTCTCTATCCCGCTTGTTCGTTTCTCAAAAACCCGGAGTGGTGTTTCGCGCGCAGTTCCGCAGGCCAAAGGCCGAGGACTGTTTGAGCACGAAATACCACTCCGGGTTTTTGAGAAACACAAGTCTCACCACTTAATTATTAACGCCCCCCAGGTAAGACCTCCTCCGAAGGCATCTATAAGTATTATGTCACCTTTTTTTATGCGTCCCGATTCTACCGCTTCAGTGAACGCTACCGCGCTTGACGCGGCAGACATATTTCCATACTTTTCTATATTAAGATACAGTTTCTTTTCAGGATCCACGCCCATTCTTTTTGCCAACGCCTTAAGTATACGTATATTCGCCTGATGGGGTATTATTAGATCAATATCGTCGCCTTTAAGTCCCAAAGGTTCTGTTACAGCAAGTGCCGCGTCTGCCATGATCTTTACCGCGTGTTTAAAAAGTACGTTGCCTTCCATCTTTATTGTATGTAATTTATTCTCAACAGTTTTTATTGAAGCTGGCATACGTGACCCGCCTGCCGGAAGCTGTAAAAGATCTCCTTTACTGCCATCCGCGCCTAGCGCTGCCCCCAATATACCTCCTTCTTCTACCGGGCCTAATACTGCCGCTCCCGCACCGTCACCAAAAAGTACACATGTAGACCTTTCTTCCCAATCTGTAACGGCGGAAAGCTTTTCAGCCGCTATGACGAGGGCCCTTTTATACCCTCCGGTCTTAATTAAACTATCGGCAAGAGTAAGCCCATATACATATCCTGAACACGCGACAGAGATATCAAAAGCCGGTACTTTTCTTGCGCCAAGTTTTTGCTGAACTACACACGCGGTTGAAGGAAAGAACATATCCGGTGTTATTGTAGCGACTATGATCAGATCTATATCCTCCGGCTCAAGCTTCGCGTTCTTTAAGGCAAGTTTCGCGGCTTTTACCGCCATATCACTCGTAGCCTCATTTTCCGCGGCAATGCGCCTTTCTTTTATTCCCGTACGCGTAACGATCCATTCGTCGGTGGTATCAAGCATTTTTTCCAGATCCGCGTTCGTCAGAACATTTTCCGGCAAATATTTTCCTACTCCCAATATCCCTATTTTGGTCACATTAACTCCTTTTTGTGTTTCCGGTGTTTTTTGAGTTTCTGAAGTTTGTCGCGTCAAACAACCCTACAAACTCCATAAACTTATTAATAGCTTTGCAGTTCTTCAACAACATGCACATTTACTTTGTGATCCACATTGTCCGCGGCCGCGCATATAGCGTTTTTTATGGCCTTCGCGTTTGACGAGCCATGCGCTATTATCACGCTTCCCTCCACACCCATAAGCGGCGCTCCGCCATATTCTGTCGCGTCTATTTTTCTTTTCAACGCCCGGAAAGCCGGAAGTGTTAACGTCGCGCCCAATTTTGTGATCCACCCGCTGAATTTAAGTTCTCTCTTAAGAAGTTCACTCGCGGCATCGGCAAATCCTTCGGTGACTTTAAGAAAAACATTGCCCATAAAACCGTCACATACTACAACATCCGCTTTGCCTTTATACACGTCTTTCGGCTCTATATTTCCTAAAAAATTCAATTTACTCTCCGAAAGCATTATGTGAGCTTCTTTTATGAAATCAGTTCCTTTAGTGTCTTCTTCCCCTATGTTTAAAAGAGCTATGGAAGGTTCTTCTTTATTAAGTATGTGTTTGGAATAAGCATCACCCATAATACCGTACTGCAAAAGATGCAATGGTTTGGGATCTATATTGGCACCGACATCTATAACCATACATGGTTTGTTAAGCGTTGGAAAGATAACCGCTATACCGGGCCTGTCTACCCCGGGCAAAAGCCTCAGACTTAATGTCGCGGCACATACTACCGCGCCGGTATTACCCGCGCTTACAAAAGCGTCAAATACCCCTTCTTTTAAGAGCTCCGCTCCGATTACAATGGAAGATTTTCGTTTTTTTCTAACAGACAGCGCCGCGGGATCGTTCATTTCTATAACTTCAGAAGCTTCTACAATGGCTATTTTTTCTTCAGGATAGTCCAATCCTTTAAGCTGTTTTTCAATCTCAGTTTTTTTACCTATCAGAGTTATATCATATCCGTACTCACACACCGCTTGAATCGCCCCTTTTACGGGATATTCCGGCGCGTTATCTCCACCCATTGCGTCTAAACCGATCCTCATATGAGACTCCTCCGGTTTTTTCAGTTTAACCTTTTTTGTTTTTTTCTTCTTTTCGCGCCTTTTTTTCCTCAACGGTCTCTATTTTCTTGACCTGAGTTCCGGAATAATAACCACAATAAGGACACACGTGGTGCGATTTCTTAGCTTTACCGCATTGTGAGCACTTCGCCGGCTCAGGCGCGGTAGCTTTATAATGTGTGCGTCTTTTGCGTCCACGCATTTTTGAATGTCTATGTTTTACTTTTGGCATCTCGATTTCCTCCTATTTATCTTTATTCTGCTTTTTTCTAATAAGAAACTTTATTTTATTGATCCATGCCGCTATACCTTTGATCGCCGACCCCTCTCCCCCATTAGTTATATCATTTACTATCTTATAAGTGTCTTGAGCTATCAAAAATTCTTCATTTGTACTGATCGTAAGAAATTCCGTGCCGCCCGCGGATAAAAACCTTAGATCTTTTTCAATGGAGTCTCTTATCTCCGCTACTTTTTCACCTATCCCCGCCGTAAAAACTACCGCGTCAACAGACCCAAGAACCGCGGTATAAGCCCCTATATATTTTTTGATACGATAGACAAACATGTCATACGCGAGTTTGGCCCTTTTATTTCCCTCTTTACGAGCTTTTAATATGTCTCTCATGTCGTTACTTATACCTGACACTCCTAATAATCCGCTTTTTTTATTTAAAAGATCATTTATCTCCTCAGGTCCCAGATTCTCTCTCTGCATAAGAAAAGTCACGACAGCGGGATCGATATCTCCGGAACGTGTTCCCATAAGAAGCCCCTCTAAAGGAGTAAAACCCATTGAAGTATCTACGCTCTTACCTCCGCGAATCGCCGCCATACTGCAACCGTTACCCAGATGTGCCGTTATAACGTTAACATCACTAACAGGTTTGCCCAAAACTTCAGCTGCTTTTAGAGATACAAATCTGTGACTGGTACCATGAAACCCATATCTCCTTATCCCGTATTTCTTGTACAATTCATAAGGCACACCATAACAAAAAGTACGTTCTTCCATAGTCTGATGAAAAGCTGTATCAAACACCGCTACTTGAGGCACTCCTTCAAGTATCTTCATACAACTTCTTATACCTTCCAGAGAAGGAGGATTATGCAAAGGAGCGAGTTCTGAAAATTTTTCTATACTCTCGATAACCTCATCCGTAATAGTCGTACTTTTATTAAACTCTTCTCCTCCATGTACAACCCTATGTCCAACACCCGCTACATCTTTTAAATCGTTCAGAACACCGATTTCTTTGTCCATTAGAGTCTCTTTTATTATCTCAATAGCCCCATGATGATCGAAACACCGCACCTCTGTTTCGACCTCGGGATTACCTTTACTCGTATATCTGAGAATAGATACTTCTTCACCTATTCTCTCAACCACACCTCTCCCAATATCCGAAGAACCTTTTGTTATATCAAAAAGATCATATTTTGCCGAAGACGATCCACAGTTTATAACAAGTATCAGCATTCAGTTTCCTTTTCCTTCTCATTAAATTTGTTTATTTTAGATCCCTCGACTCCTCTGCTTCGCTAAAGCTTCGCAGAAGTCACTCGGAATGACAATGTTTTTTCTTTGTTCATTCGCTTGGAATAACAGTGTAGTTCACAGTTCATCATTTGTAATTCATAACTTGTAACCTGGAACAAAGGTCAACTCTTTTATTGTTTATTACCTAAAAAACTCCGGATCAACTTTTTCTTCCAAACTACAAACTACCAACTATACCCTATGTCACCGATCATTGATTACCACTCTGCGCGCGTATTGCCGTAATAACCGTTGTATCCACCACGTCTTCCCAGCTACATCCTCGAGACAGATCACTGCAAGGATGACTAAGTCCCTGTATTATAGGACCAACCGCTCTGGCGTTACCTAACCTCTGGCTCAATTTGTATGAGATATTGCCGGCATCCAAATTCGGAAATATTAGAACGTTGGCTTTTCCGGCCACATCACTTCCCGGACATTTTCGCTCCGCTACTTCCGGAACGATCGCGGCATCAAGCTGAAGTTCACCATCTATCCTAAGTTCCGGTCTTTTCTCCTTCACTTTCTTTAAAGCCGCGAGCACTGTTTCGATTGATTCCGATTTAGCGCTACCTTTTGTGGAATAACTCAGCATCGCTACCAAAGGTTCTATTCCGAATAGCTTACGAAACATATCACTTGTCGCTATAGCGATACCCGCGAGCTGCCTGGTAGTCGGATATGGTATAATACCACAATCCCCGTATGAAAAAAGCCCTTTCTCTCCGAACGGACAATTTCCCATTTCCATAATAAACGAACTTGATACTGTTCCGATATCCTTATCTATTTTTAAACATTGTATAGCGGCTCGCGCGACATCTGACGTAGTATGACTAGCGCCCGCTACAAATCCATCGGCAAGGGTCATTCGCGTCATAACCGCGGCATAATTGACAAAATTGGACATAAGCGCTTCTTCCGCCTCTTGGACAGTAATGCCCTTATGCTTTCTAAGCTCGTAATATTTGTCTATAACTTGCTGCCTTTTTTCATTGATCACAGGATCTATTATCTCCACTCCATCCAGAGAAACAGATTCTTTTTCCGCCAAAGCTTTAATTCTTTCCTGACTTCCCAAAAGTAGTACATGAGCTACACCTTCTTTTTCAATAAACGCGGCCGCTTTAACTACCCTCGCGTCTTCCCCTTCAGGTAAGACTATTGTCCTTTTCTCTTCTTTTGCCTTTTTTCTGAGTTCTACTACTCTGCTCATCTTTTTATTTTCCCTTTTAATTTCTCCGCTACGTCTGGCGGAACAAAATCCGAAACATCGGCACCAAGATCAGCGACTTCTTTTATCAGCCTACTGGAAAGATATGAATACGATTCTTTCGGCATCATAAATACTGTCTCTATTTCCGGATTCAATTTTCTATTAGTAAGAGCCATTTGAAATTCATATTCAAAATCCGATATCATTCTTAGTCCGCGAATAACTACTTTCGCGGATTTTTCCTTAGCATAATCAACTATTAAACCATCAAAATACTCCACTTCAACATTTTTATACGGCTTAACGGCTTCTTTAAGCATAAACACACGCTCTTCGGCTGAAAAAAGTGGACCCTTTTCTTCACTGCGGGCAACCGCTACAAACACATTATCGTATAATCCGGATATTCTCTCGATTATATCAAGATGTCCATATGTTACAGGATCAAACGTCCCGGGATAAACTGCTCTTTTATTCATTCTTTTTAAATACGGATATGATCGTTTTTCCGTAAGTCCTTTGTTTATAAAGAGAAACATCCCCTGGAAATCCGGGAATGTCTTCGTTTTTGTGATGCTCTAGAATCAAAAAACCAGTGGAACTTACTATATCATATTGATATATTATTATCAAGAGTTTTTTAACTATATTAGTGTTATAAGGGGGATCAGCAAAGATCAGATCAAATCTCTGCCTTTCTTCGGCCAAATACTCTATGGATTTATATACATCCTCAACCATAACCGTGGTATTTTCTTCTAAATTCATAGAATTTATATTCTCTCTGATGATCTTAGAACATTCAAAGTTATTTTCTACAAAAACAGCTTTTTTCGCGCCGCGAGATAATGCTTCCAGGCCAAAAGCCCCGCTCCCGGAGAATAGATCCAAAAAATTCGCCCCCGGCACATCCATGGCTATAATATTAAAAACAGCTTCACGCACTCTATCTTTTGTAGGCCTCGTTATATCTATCTTCGGCTGTTTGATCTTTCTGCCTCTATGTTCCCCCGCGATGATCCTCATATAAAATACTTCCCCCCTTTTCACGCTGTTCGGTTCTCAACAAAGCCGAAGTGATGTTACGCGCGCAGTTCCGCAGGCC
>JAGLIU010000058.1 GCA_023142805.1 Candidatus Omnitrophota bacterium
CTCCGTTGTCCGGGAGTTTTTCTAAATACGCGGATAAAAGTATTTTAGCATGTTCGAGAAATCCCCTTTCGATCAATTCTTCCGCTTTTACCAGAGGGGCATCATCAATCGGAACAAGTGTTTTAAAATATTCATTTCTGACCATGGTTAAAGAAACCGAGAGGTCATTTTCTTTATATCGCGCGCCGGGATAAACATGAATCTTATAGCCGTATCTTTTACTTTTGACCGGAACGAATACGGGGTTTGATCTTTCCTGTAAGCGCATTTTTTTAAGCATACATTTTCGGTTTCTATAATGAAGTACAATTCTATTTTGAGAAGATATCGGACTTTTATGTTTATATACCACAGGCGTTACATCATCACCATAAATATTTTTATTACCGAGAATATAATCTGTAAAAGCCAATCGATCCATTCTAATAGGAACACAATCGTGCAACTCTCTTACGTAATAATATTCTCCCAAAATAATATCATTTTTGAATAATTCTATATAAGACCCATAATCTTTATGATGACGAATTCTACCATATACTTTTTGACCGAGTTTATTCGGGAGCAAAACATTTTTTGCTTCTGTCCATAACTGAAAACTAAGGGGAAGACCATTTTTATTCCCGGTCCCTGAGGTAACAGTGATATAATTCTTTTCTTTAAAATCCTTTACTAAAAATTCGGCAACACGGTTTTCAAGGGGTTTAATTTCATAATTTCCCTCTTTGTATAATTTAAGATCGTGTATAGCCAGATCTATCATTCTACAAACACCTTTAATGGGTTTATTATCAACGATCTTTGTTTCATTCGGAAAATATTTATAAGTTGAACAAGGTTGGGGGTTTTTAGAAGTATTGTATTCTGATTTTAGATAAATGTTAATAACCTGTCCTTGATTGATATCGTTTTTTACAAGGATTATCGCGTTTTGATCACTAAAATTTTCAAGCATTTGTTTTTTTGGTATAGTAACGGCCATTTGCTTGTTTTGAAAAGAAATATTTATTTTGATGTTGTTATTTTTACACGTAATAACGGTGTTTTCAAAAACTCTTTCAATTCTTGTTAACGTACGACCTTTGAACGCGTCGAGTATATCCAATAATGCCAGATCAATCTCGATATCTCGTTTTTTATTATATTTAGCCAGGTATTTATGGGTTTTTATAGGGATGCAAACGTTATTGTTATCATTATCATAATCCTCGGCTAAGTAACTGTTAATAACTTGTCCATGATTTTCATCGTCTTCAACCAGCATGACGACTTCCGCTCCTATGTATTCCTTTTTGTTAGTAAAACTATAAACCATTGTTTTGTCCGGAGAATTTTTTTCCGTATATGGAACTTGAACTACTATATGACCATTTTTCATAATCGTTCCTCGTAAAGGTCTTGCTAAAGACCTGATAGGACGTAGATTATATCCCGCACAGACGATATCAGCTCCCGCGAGATTAATCTTACGGACTTTATTCGCGGCGTGATCATAATTAAAACTGATAAAAGGAGGTGGGGCCGTTTCTTTTTTAAGACTATTTTTTGTATAACAATTTACGACCAATCCGTGGTTTATATCATTTTCATATATGAAGATCACGTTTGTTTTATCTTCATCAGGAACATTTTCCCCTGTCAATATTCCTTTGATACGGGATTTACCTCCCAAGTACATACTAATTTCTTTTAGAGAAATGCTTGTTGAAAGGTTATCTCCCTTTTTCAATCCTTCGCCGGTTTTAAACCAATTTGATAAACTTTCCAGTGGTATTTCATTTCTACTTTTTTTTGTAGGATTGGAAATTATCGCTTCTTTGCTTTGAGCCGCGGGATAAAACACTTGTCCGTTTTTTACCGCGGAACGTATTTTTTTAGCCCTGTTCGATAAATTCCAGAAATCTGAAATAAAATAATTGTGTTTATTCTTGGTTATAAAGGGTTCTATTGTTTCGAGAAAGTTTTTTTCCTCTTTAGACATATCAGATTCTTTTAAAAAACCTTCATTTCTGGTGAGGATCAGTTCAAAAGCTGTTGCTATCATATCATTAAGCCGAAGTTCGTGTGAGGGGGCAGGGGTCTTATTGGTTTTAGACAAAAGAGTGTAATAAGCGTTTTTTATCCTAGTCTGTTCTAAAATTACGGACTTAATACCGTTATACCTGTATCTATCCGATGATCCGGACAGGAATTTTTCATCCCCTTTCAATATTTGCATAAGCGCTTCGATATCTTCATGGATCAAGGCTCTTACGCGGTCAAGCGCGTTATCTTTAAGTTCTTCAGATAAAAGATATTTTCCGGGAGAGACGAGAAGCGCGTTTGAATTATAGCTTTTAAGTAACGCTATGTCATCAGCGTTTTTGGCGTAGACAACACGGCGGTGGCACAGGGCATCATACATCTCTATTTTTTTAGATATACTTTGTGATGCTAACCAGGGGGCTAAAGCCATCGCGTCCTTTACCAACATAGCTTGAAGAGAAAAGGTGAAAATAAGGGAAATAGCCGTTATTTTTGTAAAAACAGACTTCACAACACACATATATGTAATACTCCTTATAAAGATACTTTCAGATAGCCTAACAAGAGAATATTATACAAAAATTCAACCATTAAGTCAATAAAACTCTAGCTTTTATTTTTTATTCGTCAATAATATCTACCGTAGATCCCCCGAATGTTACATTTTCTTGCCTGGCAAAAAAATGTAACATTTGGGGGGTGGGGAGGAAAAGTTTTTTATATTTTTCTAATTTTGACAAAACTTTTTGTTTTTTTTAATAGAATTACGTGTGATTTAGGTATAAAATAACAATATTGTAACGCATGTGGTACAATGCGGTGTTTGGGGGCAAGGAGGGAGAATGAAAAAAATAGCGGTATTAGTGATAGGGATTATCTGTGTGTTACAATTAACAGGGTGTAAAGGTCAAATAGCACAGAAAGAAACAATTTTGCGCGTAGACAGCAATAAAGGCGTTACATTGGGTGTAGGGGAAATATTAGAGATCCGGTTAGATTCTAATCCGACTACAGGATATATATGGCAATGTTCTCATATAGGGGCGAAAGCTCCGATCAAAGATATCGGTACAGAGTATACGAGTCAGGCCAAAGCAATAGGGGCAGGTGGTACGCGTATTTATAGGTTTAAAGCGGTAAAGCCGGGAGAAGAAAAAGTATACTTTGAGTATTCGCGGCCCTGGGAAAAGGAAGTAGATCCCGCGAAACGATATTTTGTAAAAATAAGTGTTCAATAAGAAAATAAATGAAAAAAAATATACGTAATTTTACTCTTGAAGAGCTTAAAAAAGAATTTGTAGAGATAGGTGAATCTGTCCTAAGAGCGGAACAAGTATTTAAATGGACCAATCAGAAAACAGCGGCGGATTTTTCTGAAATGACAAATATTCCTAAAACGTTGAGATCCAAACTTGACGAGAAATATAGAATTTCCGAGATCATCTGCGGTAATAGAGTGAAGTCCAGAGACGGTACGGAAAAGTTTTTGTGGAATCTTGAAGACGGAACTCAAATAGAATCAGTACTTATCAGGGCAAAAAATCGCAAGACGATCTGTATCTCCACACAAGTGGGTTGCAAATTTAAATGTCCTTTTTGCGCAAGCGGAATGAATGGTTTCGTCCGGGATCTGGAAGTATCAGAGATCGTGGGTCAGATCCTTTCTGTACAGAGACTGTGCGGGTTGGAAATAACTAATGTTGTTTTTATGGGAATGGGAGAGCCGTTAGATAACTATGACAACCTTATTAAGGCTATACAGATAATAAATCATCGGGATGGTATAGGTATAGGAGCCAGGAAAATAACAATATCGACTTGTGGTGTAGTTCCCAAGATACTGGCGTTGAAAGATCTTGGTTTGCAGGTAGAGCTTTCGATCTCGCTTCATTCCGCTGTAAACGGAATAAGAGATGAGCTCGTTCCGATCAATAAG
>JAGLIU010000059.1 GCA_023142805.1 Candidatus Omnitrophota bacterium
ATATTGGTTTTGAAAATGGATCAGACAGAAACAAGAGGTCGTGGGTTCAAAGAAAAATTAAGGTAGTTGATGTTTTTGAAGAAACGTTTGATGTAAAGTCAGAAACGGGAAAAAATAAGTCTGACACGAATATCTTGCGGGGCGAAAGCAAAAAATCTATTGACCATCGTTCGGTTAAGGCGGGACTCCTTCACAAAGCGCATGTTGAATATGATATGGCGGTAAAAGAAGTTGTTAATCCTGATGACAAACCATCAGTCGCGGTATATGGCGCGGCAGGTATGGATGTGTCGAATTTTCTTTTGTCAACTAACGTGACGGAGAGTTATTTTATCTCAAAATATTATCGTATTGATGAAGAAGAACTAAAAATATGTTTTGAAGGAGGAAGAGCCGAAAAATATTGTGATTGGTATCTCGAGAAAGAAGATTATTCAGAGAAACAACGAAGAGGATACGCGTATGTTAGAACGTTATGGGACAGGCAAACAATTGTAGCGGCGCTGGTTTTTGAATTAAAAGCAATGGGTGTAGATATCAATAAAGTTCAGGTTGATTCAAATGAAGGAAAACCCCGCATAAAATTTAAGTGGAACTATAGCGGATGTAATGAACGGGAATATTCAATAACGTTTGTAGATGCTGATATAACAAAACCCGAAACATACATAGAGGCTCTCAAAAACAAGAAAATTGGTATTTATTATCAGAGAGCCTCTATGGAGGTTGCCGGAACATACGAAGAAGAAGACTGTTTTTTGTATTTTATAAACAGCATAATGAGAAAAAACGGGTTTTATGTAACAGATGATTATCTGGTGTCTCCGAATGGCGAGAAAATTTTTGATATGTCAGACAAATTTCCGATAGTATCGAAGAAAAAAACAATAAAAGAGCAGGAACGGCTGACTCTGAATATAGTGACTTTGAGAAAAGGAAAAGAAGAGGAAGACGCGGGGGACTTGTATGCTGAAGGACGTGTACGTTATGGTTGGTATATGTGTATCAGACAAAAAACTGAAGCAAAAGAACATTTTAGGCATATTAACCAGCGTTCAAGTGAAGGCGGGACCCCGAGGGTAGCGCATGTTGGAGGAGATAAAGACATAGAAACTGTGGTTGAGGGGGAGGTTGTAGGAAGAGTCAAAATTGTCGAGAATGTAGACAAAGAAAAGCAGTATAAAGACCTTTGGGGGACTGAGGAGCATGATATTGTAGCGGTTAGAGGATATCCGATGGATGATCCTACGATGGCGACCCCCGCGGGGATCATTACTTGTGATGAACAGTCCAGTTTGTCACATTCGGAGGTCAGGGCACGTGCCTGGGGCGTACCGCATCTTGTTGTAGGCGATCTAAAAGAGGTAGAAACATATAATGGGAAATGGATTTATATAAACGCGCGAAAAGGAAAAACAGTGTTCAGGCTCGCGACGCAAGATGAGATAGCTAATTATAAAAAATATCTACCCGAAAAACCAAGGGTTGAACTTGCTGAAGCAGACTTGTCTACAGAAAGAACTGTGCTGGAATGGGGAGAAACAACGAATCCTTCCGAAGTGAGTTATAAGTTTTCCGGTCTTCATGCGGTTTCAGACGAGCAATTCAATCGTAAATGGCATGATAACTTTTCTATTAGCACCGGTAGTGTTATCCCTTACGCGACTTACAAAAAAGTACTGGCAGTGAATCCCGTAGTTCAAAAGCTGATAGAAGAAACAGTAAAAAGCATTGATAATAAGGATATTAATGATATAAGGATGAAGCTGGAAAAAGCGCGAAACTTGATCATGGAAATGGAGATCCCCCAAGAGATATGGGCAAACAAAAAAGAAAAATGGAATATAAAAAAACACATAGATACTATGACAGACGGAGATAGAGGCATTTTTGTTCGAGCGGGAACGACCGCGGAAGATCTTCCTAAGCATCCCGGGTTTGGAGCTGGTATGTATGGTACGATTCCTAATGTTAAAAGGGCGGAGGCAAAAGACGCGATAAAGCAGGCATGGGCATCGATATGGAATATTGGAGCGTATATAGAAAGACAGAAATTAGGGCTGGATCATTTCGCGGTATATCCCGCTGTTCAGTTGACAGAAGCGATATCTGCCGAGTACTCTTTTGTGATACATACCGCCGATCCCAATACAGGGAATGATGATTTTGTTGTTATAGAATTTGCTCAGGGGTTTGGTGAAAGTATTGTTAGTGACAAATATCCCGGTAGAGCGCATAGATATGTTTATAGTAAAAAGCAAGATAAGATCATTGAGTTTACGGCCGCTACAAAAAAAGAAAAAGCGGTATTAAATACCGGATCCGGAGTAAAGAGAGAACCCGCGAATTATGACAGTGATATGTTCGCGCGAGAACAAGAAAATTCGAAATACGCTCTTTATCTAGCGAGAAGCGCTCAGGAGATAGAAATGGCATGTAACGGGCCGCAGGATATAGAAGGAGTTTTAGAATATGACAAAGACACAAAAAGGCATAAAATGGTTATCACTCAGTTAAGGTCTCAGGTAGAATTTAACGATGCAGTGACAGGGGAAGAAGAAAGAATGCTGGAAGTGGAAATAAAAGTAAAAGAATTAATGGAAAAACATAAAAATAGTCTGAATCTATTGTTTCCTTATTCGAGTCTAAGCCTGGATATTACAAAAAGGATAAGAGAAGGAGGCGCGAAGGGCCAAGAGATTTATTGGATAATGAAATGTTTGCTTAATATGGGAGATAATGGAACAAAACTAGCGGGGAAGATCCTTTTTTGCGGATCAGGGATACATAAAATGTTTCAAGAGGGAATCGAGAAGTTTGACGCGGAAGATCAGGCTAAACTGGTGGAAGCGGGGATAGTGGATCTTGCCATGCTGGATAGAGAACAAATGAAGGTATTTGAATGGGAAAATGCTTTTAATATAGCAAAAATAATAACCAGGAAGGACTGTACAAACATTTTTCCATTCATATCTCCTCGGAAACTAGCGATTTTATTGGAAGAAATTAACATTTTTTGTAATATGCCTAAAGAAGATTATGAAGTAGAGAAGATCAAAATAAGTGAAGCAGAAATACTGGAAGCGGTTGGGAAGGTATATTCGGGGTATTCTGAGCCGGAAAAAGAAGAATTTAAAAGTTATTGGGCGAAAAGTATAAATCATAGAATTAATATAGAAAAAAAACAAGAGAGGGAACAGACAGCCGAAGAATTCGCGGAAATAAAGAATATCGAATTGAACTCTGAAAGACACCGCGTGATAATTCTAACAGCATCCATCATAGACGGATGTTCGGGGATGAAAGATTTTTTTGACGAGATATATTCGGGGGAAGAAAATCGTGTAAAGGACATACCCTGTACTTTCTTTCTTTTAATGGATATTAAAGATGAGCGTATCGGATCCTTTTTAAGGCGGAATCATCTTTTAGGACGATATTTCGGGAAAATAATTTCCACGGAAAATATAGCCGAAGAAAATTTAAAGAGGACAGTTCTAGAATGGATAGATGAGGAGAATTGGGAGCCGGATTGTGATTTTTATAGCGAAATGATGGATATAGGAAATGAAGACATGATAATAGTAGGAAGCGAAAAGTTTTTGGATGAACAAAAAGGGTATATTGATGAATTTAAACATTTGGAGGTTTTGAAACCGGCAAAAAAGGCGTATGTACTTATGCTGAGTATATTTGAAAAATTAAACAGGAAGAAAGAAGAAAGTGATATTAGCAAACAACAAATACAGGATTTTATAGACGAAATAATAATAGCATTGGAAACAGATAAAATAGGAGAAAATATAATAATCGGCATCGATACCGGTTGGATATCGCGGCTTGATCTAGGTTTGCTGCAAAAATTTTTAAATCAACTTCAAAGAAAATCCCGACGAGGCGAAGATGGGTGGGATAGGGTAAAAATTGTTATCGAAAAAGGAGGAAAACTCGCGGAATGTCTTATGAAATTACATGCTTCAGACGCGGTAAAGAACAAACTCGGAAATATGATAATTTTGGGAAAAAAAGGGATAAGGAAGACTGCCGCGTTCAAGAAACTATCAGGAGAAGATAAAAATGGAGCCTTTTTCGCTGAAATTGAGATAATGGGAATACAAAGCCGGGGAATGTATTTGGATATAGATATACCGGGGATATTGAGGCAAGCTATCAAGTTGTCATCAACATCAAATATACGAAATATGATCTTTGAGGTAAAACTCGAACCGATCGAAACAGGCATAATAACAAAACTTAAAGATCGTTATGATGCCTATTACAATAGTATAGAAAAAGCGGTGTAATTTCCTGCTCCTCTCCGTCATGTATTTAAACCAGTCATAGAAAAGGATGGTTTTTTTGTTTGCCATATAGTATCGGATAGTGTATAATTTTAGTGTATCCGATACGATATTTAAGGAGGGGGGGTAATGGGTATTGATAAGAAATTGTATGAAAGACTAATAAGTAAGAAGAAAGAATTGGACAAATTGCGTCCTTTTTCAAAATCTGCCTTATCAAATTTGCGTGAACAAATAATAATTGAGTGGACGTATAATTCAGACGCTATAGAAGGGAATTCGCTTACCTTAAAGGAAACAAAGCTAGTACTAGAAGATGGCCTAACTATAAGTGGGAAATCCTTAAAAGAGCATCTAGAAACAATAAACCATAAAGAAGCAATTGAGTTTATTGAAAAACTAGTAAGCAAAAACTCTAGCATAAATTGTCATGCAATAAAGCAAATCCACTCGCTAATATTAAGCAAGATTGATGATGACGAAGCAGGGAAATATAGAAATGTAAAAGTTTTTATATCAGGATCAAAACATGTGTTTCCTGAGGCTATGGAGGTTCCTGCTTTGATGTCTGATTTTAATGAGTGGTTGAAAAAGAATAATAGAGTAGAAAATATCATTGAATATGCTGCTGAAGCACATTTTAAGTTAGTTGATATACATCCTTTTGTAGATGGAAATGGCAGAACGGCAAGGCTTTTAATGAATTTAATACTTATGAAGCATGGTATTCCTCCATCAGTTGTTTTAAAAGTTGACAGGAAAAAATATTATAGTTGTTTAGAAAAAGCGCATAAAGGTAATTTGGTGGATTTTTTTAATTTCATTGGACGATCAATTGAAAGATCGTTAATTATGTGGCTGGAGATGCTTAAACCAGCTAACAAGCAGAAGCAAGGTAGTAAGTATAGGCCTATACGAGAAATCTATAAAGGTACGCCCTATAGCCAAGAATATTTAAGTTTATTAGCTAGAAGAGGAAAGCTTGAAGCAGTTAAATATGGCAGGAATTGGTATACTTCTAAAGAAGCTGTAAAGGAGTATATGAAGGAGCAAAAACGGAAATAAAGTAAAAATTCATGACACGATTCTAACACATTGAGATTTTTTAAAAATTAAGTCATTTATTTTAAAGAGTTTATGTTTGTTGGTAGAAATTCCCTCTCTCTCCGCTATCCTACTTTGCCTTTCATGGTGTTAACGTATGGTAAGGCTTCACAGAGAATAGGTCCTGCGGAACTCTACCAATAGTTAATGTAATAACAAAAGCTAGCTATCTTTTTCTTGACTTAACTTAGGACAATTGTTATAATACTTTACTTCTGGAATAAAGGTAAACCCATGGTGACATGGGGGCACAAAGTATTGGGTCTAGAATAACAATAAGAGTATTTTAGATAGCCAAACTTCCTAGATAAAGGAATAGTTTGGCTTTTTTAGTATAGCCTGGCATTTGGAGCTGTATTTATCCTTCCCAATAGGGGGTAGATCAGCTCCCCAGGCCGAATTAAAGGGAGAAGAAGATGATTAATTATAGAAATAGACACAGAAAATTGATGAACGCTATAGCTATAGGCATAGTGTGTATATTTTTTTTTAATACAGTTTCTTTTGCTAGTATGAAAGTAAAGAATATATCAAAAACAACTCTTTCCCCGGAGATTCAATTAACGCAGGATATATTCAAAGAGAAGTTTCAAACAATGTCATTTTTATTAGCACATCCTGCAGTAAACAAATATATAAGGGAACAAATTGAAAAAGAACAATCAATTTTGAAAGAGAGATGGATAAAAGAAAGAATTGAAAAAATCTATGTAAATAATAATCCGAGAATAAGAGGAAATATTAAATATAATGTCGAAGGATTAGATTCAATTATAGTTGTTAAAGTTGCTGGTCTCTTAGCTCACACGGGACAATTTGCTCATGTTGGTTTGGGCGGAAAGGATTATGATGGAGTAACGGTTGCATATGTTGACAGTGTTTTCTTTAATAAAGCAGATAATGCGTTAATACGACACGAAGTTGATGAAGCACTACAATGGGACAATTTGCGTACTAATATTCTTGGGCTTCAGACTAAACAAGAAATGAGAGATTGGATTAAATCCAATATTGATACATTAAATGAAGATTCAAAAATAAAACTCAAAGATACACCTTATAAAAATTGCAAAGATTCAAGAGATATAGCCAAAATAATCCATGAATCATCCTTTGACATAACAGCATTGTATGAACTCGTAGATTTTGACGAAGATTTTAATTATACATCGGATTCCAATCATGAGGAATTAGAAACTCCTAAAACGTTTGCCTATGATTACATTATCGACATGTTTACTTTATATGGCCTAGCAGGCAAAGCTGGTGATGTCAATATTGCTGCGCAAAATCTAGCTAATGAGGGGACCATATCGGTTATTAAAGACAAAATAATTGAAATCGTAAGAGCTTTAGCACTTACCGGAGAGGCAAATATAAGACCCTTTATAGAATTGATACGTCAAACTTATCCAAACTTCGATCCAAAAATACCTGAGACTGAATGGGCCGTTATAAAACCCGAAATGTTCATTACCTTGAATTCAGCTTTAAAATATCAGTTATTTATGCCAAACAATGAAATATATGAGGTAATACAGATTTCTGAAGCCCCGGAGATACTAAGGGCTAAGATGGATGTAGAGACTTGGCAGGCACAAGAATATTTAAAATCAAAAATATGGATTAATGAAACCTTATCAAGCGTTGAAGGATATTTTATTACCGGTATGAGTTCAGGATGGTTTGCTATTATCAACTCGGATTATTACAGAGAAGTAGGAAGAAAAAGATATCAAGAGCTCATCCAGGCACAATTTACACCTGGTGGTGCATACAAGAGTCCGTATGAACCAATAATGTTAATGTTGATGCAACAAGCACAAGTTAAAGAAGAAGATTTTGTTGAAGGCGTTGTCTTGGAACATGTCAGGCAAGAAGAAATTCAACATGCTAAAGATAATGCCTATGTTGCTCAAAAGATAGGAAGGGATAATAGAATGGATTTTGATGAGACAGAACAAACTGTTTCGGGAATTTTAAAGCCAACATCGACAATGCAGCAACAGTTATTTGCTAATTTAGATCAACAAGCACAAGGGAATGAATTAATTGCTAAACTGAATAGGCAAGTTAGTTGCAGAACCGCGGTAGAATATTCTGGACGGCTCGGCGGAATTATTGGGGAAATGAAAAAACACTTGGACGCCAACCGGGAAGATTTAGCATTTATTGCTTTTCTATATTTTATGGAGGATCAGTTTTTATATTCAATATCTCAACAAATTTCCCATGGAGATGTTATTACGTTGGCGTATATCAATGTTGCGGTTTTATTGTTTCAAGATATTGATGAATGGTGTGGCAGTCCACTGGATTATACCTCGATAGATGTTATAAGAATGCTGGGAATGGATCCTGGAAAGTTACCTGTAAGAAAGGCATTAAGAATGCTAGAAGAAATTTATGCAAAACATTTTTGGACAGATAAAGAAAGATATTCTCGACTACCAGATGAAGACTTTGAATTAACAGGACCTTTCCTAGCAAATGATATTGCCAGTAAAGAAGCGGAAGCATCCGACTTTGCGGAAAGTATACAAAAAAATGATATCAAAAATGCAATATCTCTATGGAATGAATTATATCCGGCAGCATCAAAAAATGTAATTTATTATGATATAAGATATGATAGCGAAAGATTAGGTGATCATCAAAATAAGGATGCTTCCGCTTCTTTACTGGCAATA
>JAGLIU010000006.1 GCA_023142805.1 Candidatus Omnitrophota bacterium
CATCTGAAAGAATAATCTCTATAATTCTTGCTTCAATAAGTATCTGCCTGGACAGCATCTCTTTGGTATGGTTTATTATCTTTGATATCATGCGGATTGTGGCCGGTGTATCTTTAACATAAAGGCTTCCTGAAATCCGGTTGATGGAGTATTTTCCTCCCTGTGAAATCGTACGCCTGACCATATCCTCTATCACGTCATAAGGGTTCCCCTTTCCTTTTTCAGCTCCTTTCCCGGTGAGCTTAAACGTTCCGCTAAGCCCTTCCATAGCTTCCTGATCTCCGGCCCCTAAAACATCGCCCCCTACAACGAAATTGGTTTCAACATATGTATCCAGAAAATTCAGCCTGAACATTTTCTCCTGATATGGATTAACACGTATAACATTACCCTCAATTTCGTAGTAAAGATCAAATGAATTTAAAATCTCTTTCAAGACTGTTGAAGCGGACACTTTTTCAAAATTTATAGTGAGCAGCTTTTCATCTATGGTTATTTCCGGGTTAATGATAAGGTTCATACCCACTGCCTTGGACAAAGAATAGAGAATCAATCGAAGATCTTCATTAATCATTGAAAAGGAAACGATACGATCTTCAAGTGGGTCATAGGCCGGCATAACCGGTTTTATATCAATTTCTCCCGGGGCAATTTTTTCAATCGAGTCATGAAGTACTTTCTGAATCTTGTCCAGTTTTTTAGATTCTTCCTGTACCTCCTCAGGCACTGGAACGATGGGAGGCTCCTTAGGTTCCAGAACACTGGACGGCCCGAGCGAACATCCGCCAAGAAAAAGACCGGCAAGAATAAAAATAGCTATTATTAAAAATATATTTTTAAAGCTTTTCATTTTCCCTCCACTAAAACCCTTTTCTCAGCTTTTTTTTTCTTTTTATCTTCATCAGGGAATACCCACTTTTTAAATCCCCGCTTTTCGATTAATACGCGGCCGGACTCTATCTTTATAATACGCCCACCGTCGGCAAGCTTATCCCCTTCACCGCAAAATATACTGTTAACAATACAAAATCGTTCTTTTCCGGAAGAAAAGGAAAATGTAAGAGAATAATTCATCTCCACAGGCAGTGTTATTTGTCTTCCGTAAGCTGCAGGCTCAAATCCTTGGCCGGATCCGGATTCTTGAATCGACTGATAACCGAACATGATGAGATCCACAGGTGCCGTTCCGGATCCGGAGGGATAAGCAATGCTCCTTAATTTTTTTCCCAGGCGATCAATCTCTCTTAAGGTGGACGTTTCCGGAATATTAATGTTCGGCAATGGTTTCATCCTGTAAATCGAAACCTTGTCGCCTGTTTTCCAGAAGCCGCTCAGAGCATAAACAGCGGTTGCAACCAGCACCAGCAAAATAAGACCTATGGTAAGAAGCCCCTGGTATTTTTTTTTCATTGGATTCTCTTTTTCAACTTAATCACAAATTCGGAGTTCCTGATCTGGGTATCAAACCTGCTTTCGGAAACTAAATATCCTCTCTGTTTTAAAGACGCCAGAAAATCACGATACCCCTTATGTGCCATATTGAAAGGAGCTTCTATCCGTCCGAAAACCTCCAGTTGAAGTTCACTACCTGAATAATCGAGCTTTACGACATTAAATTTCATATTCCTTGAAACAGAGGCGGAAATATCGTTAATGACTTTTTTATAGGAAGGAGAACTTTTATATGAATCAAGCTGTTTTACAAATTTGAGAGTATTTTTAAGTTTTTCCTCTTTAACACCAGGTGGTATATCAAAATGAATCATATCGATCTTTCTTTCCACCCTCTTTGCCTCATCCGCCTTAACATCTGCCCTGTGACTATAATAAAAATACCCGCCTGCAAGCAGCAAAGCAGCGATAAAAAATACTAAATTGAGATACCCGACAAATCTTCGTGTGTAATAAAGCGCCTTTTCAACTGGAGGTGAAATGCTTTCTTTGCCGGACAGAGTTTCCAAAGCTGTTAAAAAGGAAATATTTTTTACTTTGGAATTAAAAGTTATTGCCTCATTTTCAAAAGAATAAATTTCTCTTTGTGTATCCAAAGACCATTCAGGCGGTGAGCCACTGTCTATCCAGGTGAGAAGATAAGTCTTTGTCACCTTGATCCTGTTATCTCTTTCAACAGCATCTATATCTGTCTTAACAGTTTCCCAAAGATTGGAAATCTGTTCGTCTGTTGTATCAAAGGCAACACACCGGTTGGCATAGTAGACCTTTTTACCTGTACC
>JAGLIU010000060.1 GCA_023142805.1 Candidatus Omnitrophota bacterium
CGAGGAAGTGCAGAAATCTCCCAAATGTTACATTTTTATGCCTGGCAAGAAAATGTAACATTTAAGGTGATAGTACTATGTTCCTCTATCAAAACATGGACCCTTTAACCTTTAATCTCCGACTTTTTGCCTCTAGCCTTTAGCCCTTAGCCTTCTTACTTTAGCCTTCCTACTTTCGCCCCTTAATCCTTTAGCCACTAGCCTTTAGCCCTTAGCCTTCTTATTGGAAAACACGTTATTTCGCATATTGAAAAAAAATATGAAAAATAATGCATGGATTTCCCCAAAAAATGTGTCTCTAGTACTAAGACGGTAAATTATTTTTTAAAACAAAAAAAGGAGGAAAAATGACTGAAAAACAAATTCTTAAAGTCGACAGAATACATCTTCTGGAAGGCAGCGGAGCTACAAAGGCTTTTTGCAGCCTGTTGATCTTGGACACTTTCTGTGTAAAAGGTTTCCGAGTCGTTCAGGGCAAAGAAGGTCTCTTTGTAAGCATGCCTAGGGAACAAGGTAAGGACACCAAATGGCACGATACGTTTTTCCCTGTTTCATCAGAAATGCGTAAAAAACTGCACGAGTTAATACTTGAAAGCTACGCTAAACACAAAGAGCGGGAGGATAAATAATAATGAGCTGTTTTGATAAACAACATATCGGGAAACTCGGAGAAGAAATAGCGTCAAATTTCCTTAAAACCCGGGGTTATTCTATCCTCGAAAAAAATCTCTCTACACCTTTCGGAGAAATAGACCTTATTTCAAAAAAAGATAACATTCTGGTCTTCTTTGAGGTAAAAACACGCCGGTCCGAACGTTTCGGACCGGTACTTTCGGCTATAACCGAGAAAAAAAAAGGGAACATCATCAGAAACTGCCTATATTATATTAAGAGATATAACCTTTCCGACCAACTCTGCAGAATAGACGCGATAGGGATCAAGCTGAATGCTAATGGGAAACTGGAAGTGCTAAGGCATGTTAAAAACGCGATTGAAGTTGGAAATATACACAAAAGGAGACCACCATGTTAGCAAAAGTAAACTCAGGCTGTATAATCGGTATGAATGCCTGCCATATTGAAGTGGAAGTAGACCTCTCTCAAAGTCTGCCCTCTTTTTCTGTTGTCGGCTTACCCGATACATCTATAAGGGAAAGCCGGGATCGAATCCGTTCCGCTATCAAAAATTCTGGGTTCGCGTTTCCTTCAGGAAAGATCACAGTGAACCTATCTCCCGCCGGGCTCAAAAAGGAAGGTTCCGGGTTCGATCTTCCTATTGCTATAGGCATTTTATGCGCGGAAGATCTGATCGAACCGGAAACGCTTAACGGATTATTGCTCTGCGGAGAACTTTCCCTAAACGGCAAACTTAAACCTATTCGCGGCGCCCTCCCTTTGGCAATAGCACTTAAAAAGAAATGTGATTCTTTTATCTTACCAAGACAAAACGCGGGTGAGGCCGCCAATATAAAAGAAATATCGGTTTTTGGGGCGGATTCTCTTTTGAATGTTAGTAATCATCTCAAAGGAATAAAACCGTTTGAGGCAGTCCTGTCACAAAAAACGAGCTCATATTCCCCTTCTTACAATAACGATGTCGATTTTAGAGACGTCAAAGGACAAGAATATGTAAAACGAGGACTTGAGGTAGCGGCCAGCGGCGGACATAATCTCCTCCTGATCGGCCCTCCCGGTTCCGGGAAAAGTATGTTAGCCAAAAGATTCCCGGGTATTCTTCCTGAACTTCTTCCCGAAGAATCTCTTGAAACAACCAATGTATACAGCATAGCCGGAGAACTTAAAAATGATCAACTCATAAAGAAGCATCCTGTCAGATCTCGTGAACTTTTTGGGCATGAGAAAGGAGCATTTACCAGTGCTAATTACGAAAAGAGAGGTTTGTTTCATGAAGCTGATAACGGAATTCTTTTTTTAGATGAATTCCCGGAATTCCGGCGTGATGTACTTGAAGCCCTGCGTCAACCACTTGAATCCGGATATATAAATATCAGTAGGGTCTCCCATACGTTTAAATATCCATCAAAGTTTATGCTTGTAGCCGCGATGAACCCATGCCCATGCGGATATTTTACCGATAAAACAAAAAATTGTCATTGCACTTCTCATCAAATACAAAAGTACCTGGCAAAAATCTCCGGTCCCCTTTTAGACCGAATAGATATACATCTGGAAGCACCGCGCCTCAATTATAATCAGCTCTCAACACGCAGAAATGGAGAATATTCTTCTGTCATAAAAAAACGTGTCGCTATAACCCGCGACCTACAAAAGAACCGTTTTAAAAAGCATAAAGCTATCCCAAGATGTAACGCGGGCATGTCCTCTAAACATCTTGAAAAGTTCTGTACACTTTCGTCTGAAGCGGAAGAACTCTTGAAAACCGCGATACTTGAACTGGGTATCTCGGCTCGGGCATATGATAAAATACTTAAAATTTCACGCACCATCGCTGACATGGATAACGCCGAAATAATAGAATCTCACCATTTATCCGAAGCGGTAGGATACCGGTGTTTGGACAGAAATCTATGGGTATAAGCAAATAGAACGATAAGTTACCCACACAAAAATCCATGGGTATAGACAAATAAAGAGGAAAATTACCCATAATTGTAGCCGGGGTTTAAACCCCGGCTACGGTTATTATGATCTCACCATTTATCTGAAGCGATAGAATATCGGCATTTGGACAAAAATTTATGAGTATTGACCAATGAAACGCCGAATTACTCCATTACACTTCGTTTCTATCTATGGTCTTAATTTCTTTCTTGGTTCACGTCATTTAATTCGGACGTAAGTAATGTCTGATTTTCCCGGGGTATGCACAACTTTGTAAACTTTTCCGCCATCATGGTGTCCGCTTGATATATGCCGCGGAGTTGAAGAATGACCATAACTGTGCGCAACACTTTGTTTAACGGCCTGGACTTGCTGAACAAGCTGAGCCGCGGCTCCAAGAGCCCTGAAAAAATCCACGGTTTGCTGTGCCTGAATTTGTTTCTGTTGCGCCTGATACACCCTGCTTTCCGCTTCACGCTGTTCACGTTCCAAGCGCCGTCTTTCCATTTCCTGCCGTTCATTTGAAAGATTCCATCTCCGGGCACCCTCGATCAAAAGATCCCGCGAAGATGATTCTGAAACATCGATACCCTGCACTCCTGCCGTAACTCCGGTAACGTCAACCGGCTCGTCTTTCCAGTCAAGATCAACCGGGGATTCTCTCTGTCCATCCTTTTTTCTGCCTCGTCTGCGCTGCCTCCGCGCGTCAACCCTTGACTGCACGTCACTTATGTTTGTTTCCAAACTTTCTTTTTCAGCTGTCGTTTCGTCGCTTTTCACTTCGTTCAAAAGATCAGTAATCTCCCGCACAACCGGCTCCGGTGCTTGTTCCGGCGGTTCGGGAATTTGATCCGATCCTGTATTAACCTCAGCGGGATCGCCAAAAAGATCGTCAAGAGCGTCCGGAATCTCCCCAAGAGTGGGATCCAAAGGCACATCAGCTGTTTCAGCGGTTTTTTGTAAAACAAACGACCCTACATTACTTATAAAATCTCCAGCCGCCGCGATGTTTTCCGGGGACACTATCTCGTTAAGCTGTGGCAAAATACCCGTATTTTCAACAACTTCACCTACTGCCCCGGCGGTAAGAGTCCCGGCAACTTCTCCTACAACAAGATCTTTAACATCAGTTTTCACTTCTTCAAGAGTAACCTCCAGCAGGTCAGACTCAAAGGTATAGTTTTCGCTGATATTTTTCCGCAAAGATAAAACATACCCGCTTATTTCTTTTTTTCCCGCTTTACTTTGTGCTTTTTTTATATCACGACTATGCGAATTGATCACAAAATCATTTTTTGATATTTCACGTTCAACCTCAAGCATCTGGTTTTTCAAACTTATCATCCTGGTCCTTTCTGCCCGAGCTATATCCGCCATGTTTGTTTCTCGATAAAGTTTCTTCGATGCTTCATATCTCTTATCAAGCTCTCTCTTTTTCTGTCTTACTTCCTGGTTCTTCATACCAATAGCTCCGAGCTCCTCAACAGTATATCCCCCTTTAAGCACTTTATCATAATACGCCAATCTGTGTTCAAGCATACTATTGGTATCGCTCATACTCGCTTGCACTTCATCAAACCCGGAAAAACGTAAGAAAGTTTTCGCGCCCCACTCTGCTGTACCTATCCATTTAGTACATGTGCCAACAAGCTTAAGCGACCCCGCTTTTAAAAGTCCCGTCGCCATTTTTACCTTGGGATCAGATTCGGCGTATTCAGTAAATAAACACATATTTAAAACCAACACAATAATGATCATATAAACTGTCTTTTTTGTTTTTACCGTATTCATATAATACCTTTGTTTTTATCTCGTAGGCACAGGCAATGTTTGAACATAGATTATTTTCCCATCAAATATCGCCACCTTGACCTGATTATAATAATCGTAAAATTTTATGCCTTCCATTATTTTGAGATTAACCCTGCCGGCAGCGGTAGGTTTGTTGAAGATCTGTTCCAATTCTTTTTCAGTCATACCGTTCTTAAATTCTGTAGGACGCAGTTTTGGCCACACAAATCCATCCGGAAGCTTTTCCTGAGTCCTATGGTCAGAAAAAACACCATTATTAAAATAAAAATGTTTTTCATGATCGAAATATGTCCAGATCTCTTTACGGCGATCCCCCTCCATGGTAACAACAAAAACATCCGGGTACCCTAATTTATCTACAAATTTTTGCTGATCTATTGAAAGGGCAGCTTTAGGCGCTTGGCCGATACTCTCAAGAATAGGTTCATTGCTAATTAGAATAGCTGTTACAACCAAAACCGCCATAACAAAAACTACCTTTAAAACAATGTCTTTTGTTGTTTTCATTTTTTAAAGTATCTTCCTTCCGGACTTTCTCTCAATATTTTTGATAATACTTTTTAGCCCGTTTTTGATCCTTCGACACTCATCAGCAATAGTTACAGCGTCGTTCTTGTCAAAAAGATATGCCGCGTCTTTAAGATATTCGTTCGTTTCGATAAAAAGATCCGCTATCTCACTTATATCCTGTTTTGGGTTTATGGGATTTTGGCCAACAATCGCGATTTCTTCAAGATTAGCATGTGCCATCGTCATCATTTCCATGGCGTCTAAGCGCTTTGCTTTTGTATGATCAAGATCCCGATCTATTAAAAGTTGCCTCATCCCCTGTACGGCATTTAAGCTTTCATCAATATATCTGTCGGCAGAGGAGAAATTCTCCTTGGATATAGCTTCTGACGCCGCGTCAAGATTCGTCGCCCAGACTTTTTCAAATTCATTTAGCCTGTTCATGTCCTGATCAGTCAAAACTCCGGATTTTGGATTTTGTTTTTTTTCTTTCAGACGAACCGCTAAAATCTCCAGATTCTTACGTACTATTTTTTCAACTCTTCCACCGGGGTTTAATGCCAGAACTCTCTTATAAACTTCAAACGCGGATTCATAATCGCCAAGATTTAAAAACGCGGTACCCTTATCGGCGTGTATTAACGCGTCATCCAGACCCCTTTTGAGAGCTTCGTCATAATCCATAATTGCCAACCTATATTCACCCAGCGCGTAGTAAGACCCGCCCCGCATGCCGTAAGCTACTCCGGATTCGTAGTCGGGATCCAGGGCTATCACTTTATTGGAATCTCTGATGGCTTCTTTTTCATAACCGCCGATATTAAAATACGAAGCGCCTCTCTGGTAACAAGCGTATATATGTTCCGGATCTAACTTGATCACTTTATTATATTCTGTGATCGCGTCGTTATAGTTCTTTTCTGTAAACAAATCATTACCTTTCATGTAATACTGATTTGCCTGTTCCCTTTGAGCATCGGAATCGTTTCTATTGTCACCGGCACATACAGACAAATTTATGGCGCAAGTCGAGACCGTAAAGAAACAAACAAACACAATTAATCCTTTTCTCATATTATTCCTCCGCCTTGTATGTTTATTATGGTTAAACCAAAGATATCATATAGTTTTACGATTTGCAACATATGCGAAACTTACGCGAGCACTTATCGATACAAAAGTCAAACTGACACATGGATTCCTCCACAGAAATTGACATATTTCGA
>JAGLIU010000061.1 GCA_023142805.1 Candidatus Omnitrophota bacterium
CTTTTTCAGGATGAAACTCAGAGAGAACTTGATAGATACGCGGATATGTTGGACATGTTCATTAACCTTGTGAATATTGAACTGACCAATGAGGATTATGATCTTTTCAAGACTTATAAAAAAGACTTTTCGTTGGAAGAGGTGGTTGATTTTGTGAGGATGTTGGCATCCAGATATAATCTCAATTGCGATATGTACGAGATTCCTATAGATGTTCGAGAAAATATCCCGAACATGATCAACTTTTATGAAATAGCTATGAAGAGGGATGAAGCCCTCATAGATAATACATTGAAACGTATGGAAGAAGAAGGCAAATCCAAGAGTGTTTTAATAGCCGGAGGATTTCATACACGCGGGATAAAAGACCTTTTGAAGAAAAAAGGAGTATCGTATGTAGTGGTGACTCCCAAAATAACAAAAGATGTAGAGACCCCTTACATAAAAGTATTGACCAACCAAAGAACGTCTCTTGAAGATATTATCACAGAAAATGCTATGCCCGGTGTGAACGCGATCGCGCCCGCGGAACTCGCGACACAGCCGGTAGTGGGATACTTAATATCAATGTCGTTGAATGCTCCTGCCAGGCTTGAGGAACTTAACAATGAGATGGCTCCGATCTTAGAAAAGGTTTCAGGATCTCGTTCACCTCTTGAAAAGGCTGAAGAAACTTTCCAGGAAATGGTAGACGCGCTTATAAGCGCGAAAGTGGATAAATGGGCGGAAGAAGCTGATCCTGAAGTATGGCAGAAGGCTTTAGAAAAAAAGGAAGAGGTTATAGCCTCTTTCATTCACGCGTATGAAGCGGCAAGAGCATATGTGCTTTATTCGAATTATTCTGAAGAAGAGACAAAATGGATAGCGGAAAGATATGATGGAAGAGAGAATTTGCCCGCGCCATTGGTTGACGCTATAAAAGAAGCGTTTGAGAAGAAGTGGGGCAGTGTAGGTGAATACGCGATGGCTATAACGGCAGGCGCTCCCTTGAACGGACCTCAGGTGGATTTATATGATGAACTTCTAAGGGAAAGTTTTTCCCCTAATGGCAGGACGAAAGGGTGGGTAAAAGAAGACTCTATAGAAAGGGCCGGGCTTGTAATTCAGGTTCATAGCGGTATAGAGGAGCGAAGAGCCAAAAAGAATGATGAGTTGCTTTTACAGGGACAGTCAATTATACCGACTATCAGGATACATCCCAGTACTTTTAGAGGGCAATTACAAATGCATGTAAGTGAATTGGTATGGTCCGAACTGAGTGAACAGGAAAAAGATATAATTGCTAATCATGAAAGACGGCATATAAGAATATTTAGCAAAGTTGGTAAAGCGTATGAACTTTGGCAACAGTACTTGAAGTACGCGGAAAAAGAAAATATACCCCTTGATCAGGAAGATTTTATTGACAGGATACAATACTGGGCCGGTAGGCTCGGGGAAGAGATCAATATAACCGCCAGTGATTTCCCAAATTCCGATACCAGGGAAATAAGGAAGAAAGTGGCGAGCATATATACGAACTGGATCATTGCGAAAGTACAGAAAGCGATAGATAACAAAGATGAGGAAGGAATGCGTAAGGCGCTTACAGATGCCTACATTCTGGCGTCGGAACATGAGAATAATGACGCTCTTGTTTGGATAGTAAATGCCGCGGGCAGAGAGAGCGAAAACAACGAAAAATTGTTTAGAAACGCTGTTTATCAGGTGGCAGAATGGTTTCCATTCTGGTTGACATCAAGTTACTATGAAGAAGCAGACTCTAATAGTAAGAATCTTGTTAAAGCCTGGTTCAACGAATCTGAATACAGTAAAGAAGTAAGCCCTAAGAATATTGTGTCGGTCATTATGGCCGGTGGTGGAGGGGAAAGGTTAGCTCCTTTAAGTACGAGTGGTACAGATGAATCCGAACCTAAACAGGTGGCAAAAATTATAGACAAGCGTTTGGTATCAATGGCAGTTGAAAGGGTTATAGGTGTTCTGGGAGCCGAGAACGTGTATATTCAAACTGTTCCGGAGTTAAAAGAGACCATATATCAAGCGTTGAAAGAGGTAAAAGACCTGTATGGAAAGAATGTGAGCAGAGATAATATATTTACCGAGCCGTATGCTGCCGATACCGCGGGAGCCATAGGGTTCGCGGCGGCAAAATTGATCAGATTGGGACGCGGGGAGGATATAATGTTTGTGCAGACCGCGGATCATTATGTCGAGACAAACTCCGGAAAATTTCAAAAGGCCTACATGCTTGCGGCTAAGGTTTCAAAACATAATCCTGTTATGGGGACCATAGGTATAGATATGGAAACTATAGGCGCTTCAAGCGAATATGGGTGTATACGTTCCGCGTTCAGCACCAGCTATGACGGGGTAACTACAGTGGATAGTTTTAAGGAGAAACCTCCAATCGAGGTAGCCAGGGAAATGCTAGAGGAGGGAGTGACAAGTTATAATAGCGGTATGTATATTATGAGGCCTAGCGTGATCTTGGGTTTGTTCAATAGATATGCTCCGGATTATGGTGAAGGCCTTATGATGTTAACAGATCCTGCGACCACAAAAGCTACCGAGGAGTCGATTTTTATCAGTATGGCCAAGTGGAAAAAAGAAAAGCAAACTCCCAATGGATATGTGGCCGGTTCTATAGACAACGTACTATCGGAATTTTTAGGAGATAATCTTTTTGTAGTAACAGGAGAATTTGCCTGGAAAGATATCGGCGGTTACGGATCTATTATGGAGTATTACAGGGAAGACTATTCCGGTGAAGCAAAAGTTTATGACGGGGACAGAAACATAATTGTAGGAGAAGAGTTTGATGGTAAGTATTCTCCGGGAGTATTGACCAATAGCTTTGATAATGTGGTTGTAGCGTCTAATCCTAATCACATTACGCTAAATGATTGTTCTAATTGTTTGGTGCTTTTAAGAGATAAAGACGTTCAAATAACAATAAGCGGGTTGAAAGATTCGCTTGTAGTCTATAATCCTGAGACTAAGGCACTTTTGGTAGCGCCTATTAGTGTTGAAGGAAAATCTATTAAGGAAAAATTTGTCGCGACGATAGAAGAGAAACCGGAATTGAGAGGTTATACTACAGGTCGAGCCGTGGATATAAAGGTAGCTGATAAACTGGCTGTTTTATATAGACAGGGTAAGTACAATACAAAAATATACGAATACGGAACGGGTGTAGGATTGATCAAGGGGTCACAGGACAGTCAGATCTCCGTAGGGATAGGGTTGGTCGCGATACTCGACGTTCAGGAGCAGTCTGTTCGTATAGATATGAGACCAGGGACTATAAATCCGGATTCACCTGAGATCTTTATAGGTGTAAGAGAAGGGGATGTTCGTGTTCCTGTGAATGTGACTTCCAGAGTAGGACAACTTACAAGCCGGGAAAGGGTGGGAGATTTTCTTCGTATGATCATCTCCGGTGAGATGAAGATCCCTGACGCTGAAATATATGCTCAGATATACAGAATAGACGATCTCACAGCAAAGCAGGAAATAAAAATTATTATAGAAACATATGATCGTTACTTGAAATTAAAGGAAACAATATCTTTGCCGAAATTCGGGACAAGCGGATTGAGGGGGAGAAATGAAGACCTTAAAGATATTATAGTGTATGCTGTTATGAAAGGAATGATGAAGTATTTTGAAGAATTACATACGCGGACAGAAGAAGATATACCCTCCGAGTTTTTGTCGTTTATTAAAGAAGGAGGAATTGAAACAGGGGTTCCTATAGTTCTTGCCGGGGATAACAGGCCATACTCCGAGCAGATGTTAGTTGCCGCGGCTACGGCTATTCTGGATAACGGGAATGAAGTTGATTATATCGGCAAAGTACCGACTCCCACGGCGGCTTTTTACGGTCTTATTCAGGGTTATGCAATGGCGATGGTAACAGGCAGTCATATTCCGATAACGGAGAATGGCATGAAATTCGATCGTGTAAACGGAGAAGTTTGGAAACAAGAGGAACAAAGTATTATCGCGAGCGTAAAAGACGTTATGAATGAGGAGTTTCTTAAGACTGACGAAGACTCTTTCTTTGACATATATGGAAATTTTAGGCCGGTAAAAAGTATGAACCAGGAAAACGCGGTAATCTTTGAGAAAGCCAAAAAAGAACTAGAGAAAGTAAATCCTAAGGCTGTGGAGTCATATGAAAACCATTTTCTGAACGCGCTGGGAAGATCTCTGGAAGGCGTAGACATATTGTTTGGTGAACATACGGCCGTGGGTCGGGATATTCTTCCTGATATACTTGAAAAAATGGGCGCGACAATAACACGTGTAGGAAGAAAAGACGCTACGAAGGAATTTTTTACTGTCGATACGGAAAATGTAAAACCGGAATATCTCGAATGGGCAAAAGAGCTTCTTCTGAAACATAAGAAAAAGGTACTTATTACAACGGATGGTGATTCGGATCGTCCGGCGGTATTTTACCTTACGGATGATGGAGAACTCCATTTTATTACAGGAGATAAATTAGGTGTGCTTGCGGCAATGTTTCTTGAACCTGAGTTTTTTGTCGTGCCGGATACAGCGAATGAAAGTGCTCTCAATCTCTTAAGGGATAGAGGTTCAAAAGTTGAAACTACCAATGTGGGGTCTCCTTATGTTGATGAAGTCATATACAGCTACAATAAGGGAAAACAAGCTGTTGGATGCGAAAATAACGGAGGATTTTTTATAGGCTATAGCGGATTTCAGCTTTCCAATGAAAGGATAGAATGGCTTAAAACTTTGCATGCCGATAATGCCGACATTTCAGGTTGGTTTGACGGTCTTTCAACCAGAGACGCTTTGATTCCTATGATCTTAATGTTACTCGAGGCAAAACGGCAAAACAAATCCGTTGAACAGTTAGTGGAAGATACCTTTGTCGGGAAATATGGAGGAGAACAGGTCTCGGGACTTGTTGAAAATATAGATGAAAATACAACCCCGGGGTGTGAGATGTACACGCGTGAAATGAGCGCTCCGATCATGGACAGTTTCAGGGTATATGACAGTGAGGGTACCAAATATGCCGAATCAGTAATGTTCGAAGAAGAGGGAGTACAGTACAGGTATAAAAAAGAGAAAAAGACTACGACGGAGGACCGCGGGATAGTATATGATAGGGCCGTTGGTGTAAAAAATACATTGGAGAATTATCTCAACAGCGGTAGCGTTTTTAAGGACGTAGGTATAAGGGGACTTACCTACAAAACGTCCGGTGTTAAATTATACCTGGATAACGGAGAGATAGTTGTATTGCGACCTTCGGGGAATTCCGCTCAATTTAGAATAATGGCGACTACTCCGACGATCGAACGCAGTAAAGAGATTGTTGCCGCGGGAACAGCTTCGAATACAGGGATACTTGTCAATATTATACGTGATTTTGCCGCGGGAGTTTCTCCTGAAGAAGATATTGAACCGTTTGTGCCTACACCGGAAAGAGAAACTTTGGGACAGTATTCGGCATCCGCTCAAGGTAAAATGACCAGTCAGATCGATCTTGGACAGCTTACCAATAGGACACTTGCTATAGCCCGGAATGTTTATGAGGGGCATTTTTCTGAAAGGCTCGCGGTTGAGAAAGTAGCTGAAATGATACCTCAGGGCGCGGAAGCACAGGTATTAGCTTATGTAGAATATCTGGATGCCGAAGCCGGATCAAGTGTATTAACAGGCGTTAATGATAAAGTGTTTGTGAACGCTTTAAGACTTATGCAGTTCGCGGTTCTGGCCAGGTTGCCGATAAAAACGTCTTCTTACCAAGCCCTTTATGATTGGGGTGGAAATGGCAATAAGGCGTTGCTCGGGATGACAGATATGGGAGGAAAGCCCATTGCTGAACTTTGGAGCAATGTTACCGTTAAATCTGAAAGGAACCCGGAAGCGGAGTCAAGGATATCGGGAACAGCGTTGACAGGCTTAACAGCCGCGGCAGTACCCGGAGCTGGCAAGGATATTACACTTAGAGATCTGCTTGCGGGCAATTCGGCTATGCTTGGCGCGGAACATAAGGAGAAACCGGGATTTGTTAAATCTTTAAGCACGCGTTTTCCTGATGTGGTATATATGGGTTTTAACAGGGAAATAAAAAATGTAGGGAAAGTAAAATTTGCTGAGTGGCTTATTGAAGAACGTAAAAATATGGAAAAATTAAAAGCGGCTCTCAGACGAGGGATCACAGAGGAAGAGTTCTCGAATTATTTAGAACTTTATGAAGATTGGTCGATTTTTCAGGGTAATAATGAATGGATGCTTAGCCCGGAAGACGTTCGGGTTAAAAGCATAGTCGAGCAAATGCAAAAGTATATGGATCCAAGCGTAGGTTTGTTTATCTTTGAACACATAGCAAAAAACAGAGCTAATATCGTGAGTGTGCTTAATGAGATCGAGCTTGAAGACGGTATGGTTCTCAAATCATTGGCGGGATACGCTCATGGTATATTCGGACTTTCCCTGCAGACGCATCCTAAGGAAGTTGGTATGGGAGTGAATGGTACCATGGAATATCCGAAGAACGAAGCTTGGATAATAAAGACTGTTCGTGATATTAACGGCAATGAGTATAAAGTATTAATAGAGCCTCAGCAGACATCGGATAACACACATTCCATAGCTGATCTTTTTACTCCTATAGTATGGGACGCGGAGAACGCGATGCCGAAAATGCGTAAAGATGTAACCGAAAAAGATCTCAAACAGTGGGTAGACAAAGATATTTTCTGGGATAAGGATAAAGTAGTGGCGAATATTGATGAGTTTATGTTAACCCCGCAAGATATCACTCCTATTGAAGACGCGGTTAACGCGAAGGTCGAATCTTTGATAGAGCCTTCCGATGTATTGCCGGGGACCGACAGGATCACGCTTAACGGTGAGGGTGACGCGGATAAGGCAAGTGTTATAATTCCTGAGATGCCCGGAATATACCAGGAATTACTTGTATTAGAAGGCGAAGTGACGATAACGGTCAATGGTGTCAGAGAAACTTACTCAGCGTTTGAATCAATGCCTGTCGCGGCATCTCTCGGAGAATATGGTATCGAAAGTACCGGATACGCGGAAGTTCTAAGGACTTATTATATCGAAGATGCTTATGAAGTATTAGAGTCAGTCGAAAGGTTCGAAGATGTAGATGAGGCCGGTATATTTAATGTAGAAAAAAGGCCGGCGGAAAATATTGATACGGATGAAATTCTTTTTGGTGAAGAGACGACAATAGTGAAGGTTAAGTCTATGGGGAAAGAAGTTCTGGACACGAGAGTTTCAGCGTATTCGGAGAATGTTGTTTTTGGCGTGGAGGACCAGGTTGTGGATCAGATCAATATAGTGGATGGTAGTTTCGCGGCACCGGCGATAACAGAAGCCAGAGAACATACTGTTGAGGTTGTCGCGGGCAGGGTTATTATAGAAACATCGGATGGTGAGAGTTTTACTTTATATCCCGGAGCGCGACACACTTTTGCGACGAATAATTATACGATGAAGAAAACAAGCATGGAACCGGTAACTATGAATGTTCAGTATGAAAAAACAAAGCAGGAAGAACTGTTTTATACGGTATATAAAGCAGTGATGGATAATATGCCGGAGATACAGGGAGTGGGTAAGGTAGACTTGTTCTTGCCTGAGGCATATTTCGCGAAGAAAGGTATAGGGTCAACAAAATGGGTTGAGAATCAACTTAACGGTATCTTAGGCAGGGATTTCTTAAAGATATCTACACATAAAGACGATGTGCTTGACTTAAGTGATTTAGTAGATCGTAATGTAAGAGGTGGTTCTATCGCCATATTAGGCGCGACAGGAAACGCGTTCCAGAAAGCCGTAGCTAAAGAGGATATGGCACTCAGCGCTTTCTTGGAACAAGTGAGACCTATGGTATTGCCGTCGATAGGTGAGAATTATGTTGAAAAAGCTGATAATATGTTGCCGATGCTTATAAGTAGTTTAGGTATTTTGCAGGCGGCTATCGGCGTGGAGAAAATAGTCAATAGAGAAAATATAGCCTTAGGTGTTTTACGAGTTATGGCGCAAGCCATGAATCGTCCAAATCTTAAGCCGGAGGATCTCTATAATATACTTTCAAATATAGAAATACAACAGTCTTTAAATCCGGAAGCATTGGCAAAGATCCAGGAGCAGTGGGGCGGGCTTTCCGTATATAATCAGGCGGCCTATGTTATGAATTATTTTGGACTGAAAGATATTGTGCCGGAAGATCCGCGTGAAGAGTGGCAGAACCGGCAGAAAGTTATGTGGTCCGTATAATTCGGGTCATACGTTACAAAAAAAGAGCAGGTCGAATACGACCTGCTCTTTTTTTGTTTAAGGCTAAGGGCTAAGGGCTAAAGGATCAAGGGCCTAAAGTAGGAAGGCTAGAGGATAGAAAGGATCTTAACACTGTCATTCCGCTTGTCCCGAGCGAA
>JAGLIU010000062.1 GCA_023142805.1 Candidatus Omnitrophota bacterium
TGGAGTACTTGAGATCTCTCCACTCGCTCACCTTCGGTTCACTCGGTCGAGATGACAGAGAAGTAAAAAGGCGAAGGGCTAAAGGATTAAGGGCCAAAAGTAGGGCACGGATCGGGTTAGGAGATAGGAGTTGGGAGATCTCTTTGCTTGTGTATGGTGTAAATATTCTTGACCCGTGAAGCTTGACCCTTTATACTGATAGTATTATGAAAGATGATCCCAATCTTAAAGAGATAATAAAGAATATTGACGAAGCTAGAAGGCTTTGTTCTGTCAATGAAAGTGTGAAGATCGCTGTTGTTGTCTGTGGTAGTGAGGCAGATCGTTTAAATTGGGACCAACGTCTCAAGGATATAAATAAACACATATTCAACAAGGATTCCAGCACTCTTACTCTTTCCTTGCTTGAAAAGGTAGGGAATAAGACCCGGGAAGGGAATTTTCTGGGAACCCTTTTAGCCTATTCCAAGATAAAACACCCGGCAACTTTAAAAAATGTGCCTTACAGGGAATGTGTAACGCTTATGGGCATGCTTTTCGGAAGAGGTGAAAGGATGTCTCCTATTACTATGGTTGAAGGTGATTGTAAACCTGCCATTCGTGTTACGCCTAAGAGTCTTAAGATAGGGAAGAGACTGCAGGCTTTTACCGCGATGGAAGAAGCCCTGCTTTATTTTACTCCTGTGGCAAAATTTCTGGAAAGAAGAGGTTTTAGGGGCATACTCAATAAATGGGGAGATGAGACTGAAGTAGCGTCTATAAATCTCACTAACGTGCCGACTACAGACGCGAAATTTGGGGAATATGATCTTATAAAAGTCGTATCTGTGTCTGAAATAAAAAAAGAACTCGCGAAACAAAAAGATTGGGTTGTTTTTGATGAAGAGTATACCGTAGTAGGTCAGGTTCATCGGGGGGATAAGAAAAAAATAATAAAACAGCTTACAAAAATGGGAATAAAACCCGGTGTGGAGGGTAAATATTATGGTGGTATAAGTTTAGGTCCGGTTGCCATATCGTATGATCTGTTGGATGTCGCGTGTGAAGTGTTTAAAGAAGAAGTAATGGCCGAAGGTGTTTTTTTCGATTTTGATCCATATTTCATAATGGCGTTGGCTATGGCACCTGAACAAAGAGAGGTATGGCAGAAAAAGTGTGAGGTCAATGAAAAGATGCGCGCGCTTATGAAAATGATGCCTGATTTTTTTGAAAAAGTACAGGAACTCAAAAGGGTTTTTAAATCAACTTATGGGAGAGAACTCAATATAAAAGTATTGGATCTGGGAGAGAACATATATTGGGCGGATGTTGGACAGCATAGGGCAATGAGGAAGAAGTATCTTGCTCTTAATGATGATACCAGAGAAGGGTTTATAGCGCGGAAACTTTCAGGATTGCAGGATAAAAGAGATAAGAATGGTAATATTATCGTAAATTCCAAAGTGTCACCAAACGTTGTGATAAAAAATTCCGTTATAGTGGGAAGCGATATAGCCGGTAAAGGAGAGATATTGAATAGCGTCATTGTCGATACAGAATTTGATGATGTTTGTATGAATGACGCTTTTTCAATAAGAAGTACACGTTTAGGTAAAACTGTTCTTAAGGAAAACAGCGGGATATACGAGTCTTTAGGAGCGGATGATTTTGTTTTGGATGAAGGGATGAGACATGTATCGATCCTTACCGGAGAAGAAAGAATAGATCTTGAGGTTTCTGAAGAAACCGATCTTAGGGATAAAGAAAACACATATGATGTGCCTATTTTTAATAATAAAATATCGTTTGATGAGGCGTACGATATTATGAAAGGTGTTAGCATGGAAGAATTAGAAAATAGGAGAGATGTCGAAGTCGAAAGGATGAAGATCGTGAAAGAGAAGTTCGAGAGATTCAAGCCGTTAAAGTTCGGGACTAGCGGGCTTAGGGACAAAGTTGAACTTATGACAGATATGGAATGTTATATAAATGCCGCGGGTTTTATTTCTTTTTTAGAGGAAAGCGGTGAAATAGGAAAGATCAGAAGAATAGCAATAGGCGGTGATCGCAGAAAAAGCACGCCGCGCATAATGGCGTCGGTTAGAAAAGCCGCGGAGGAAGCCGGATATGACGTGGAGTTTTGCGGGGATGTTCCCAGTCCTACATTGGTAAATTATGCCATAGATAAAGGGATCCCGAGTATTATGGTCACAGGCAGTCATATTCCGGATGACAGGAATGGCATAAAATTCACAAAAACCACAGGAGAGGTCTTAAAGACGGATGAGAAGGATATTTTAAAGAATATAGAGTTAGCGCGTAAAAAAGAATACGAAAAAGACGGTTCGGGATCATTGTTTAACGAAAAAGGTATGTTTAAGGTTCAAATGGAAGAAGCCGGTTTTAATGTCAGAGAAGAAGCGGTAAAAAAATATGTAAACCGGTATAAAGAGGTTTTTTCTAAAGAAACACTTCAAGGTGAAAAGGTAGTATTGTATCAACATTCAGCTGTGGGGAGAGATATAGTTAAAGATATATTTGAGGCTCTTGGAGCTGAAGTTATCGCTGTTGAAAGGAGTGAAAAGTTCGTGCCGGTGGACACGGAAAAAGTTTCCCAAAAAACCAAGGGGTTTTTGAAAAAGTGTTCGGAAAAATACAAACCTTTTGCTATTATTTCCACAGACGGGGATTCTGATCGTCCACTTTTAGCCGATGAAAATGGAGAATTTCTGTCGGGAGATAAATTAGGCGCGTTGACAGCTATGTTTCTTGACCCGAGTTTTGTGGCAATACCTATAAGCGCGAATGACGCCATAGTGCAAACCCTTCAAAATAAAGGAGTTACAGTAAAACAGACCCGTATAGGATCCCCTTATGTTATTGCCGCGATGAATGTGGAAAAGAGCGTGAATCCGGGATCCAAAGTTGTCAGCTGGGAGTCTAACGGCGGATTTCTTTTAGGGAGCGATTGGGAAATTAACGAAAAAAAACTGAAAGCTCTTTCGACACGAGATGCTGTCTTGCCGTTAATAGCGGTACTGGTTCTTGCTAAAAGATCAGGGCAGACTGTATCAGAGGTTATTTCCTCGAATCTTCCTGTCAGGTATACGCATGCCGACATCGTTGATAATAAAACCAAAGGGGTTCAAAAATATACGGCGGATATGGGAAAAGAAATAATAAAAATGTTCTCTCCTGAAGACAAAAACATTATTATTGTAAATTTCGAGAACACCAAGGTTAAAGTTACAGATATTACAGGTAATGTTAATGACCAGGTAGATGCGTGGCTTCGGGGTGAACTTAACGGGTTAAAAGATAATCTTGAAAAATATTTCACAAGAGGAAGAGGGTTTAGTGAGGTGAAGGAAATTAATTTTACCGATGGTATACGGATACTTTTTAAAAATAATGATGTAGCGCATTTAAGACCTTCGGGAAACGCGCCGGAATTTAGAATGTACGCTACTTCAGATTCTCAGAAAAGAGCAAATGAAATTGTTGAGAAACGTTTGGAGATAATACCGGGGATAATAAAAGATATGTTAAGTGTTCAACCTCGATCTATAGGGGCGCAGGTAAAGGGCGAAAAGGTCTATGAAGCGGTACGAAAGGGTAAACCCATATATATTTTGCCGTATAAACAACCCAAAGTGTGGGGTATAAACGGGATAGGTGAGTATTGGTATGGGGCTGAAAAGGAAGAAAAAAGTTCTGTAGCGATTGTCGGCGAAGATACCGCGATGATGTCTGATGTTCTTGAGTATGTATCGGATGACTTGTTGGGGGAGAAAGTAGTTCGCAAGTTCGGAAAATTTCTTCCGCTTGTTAAGATACTTACGCCTAAAGGCAGATTGTCCGTACAGTTTCATGACTCAAAAAATGAACTTTGGATAGTTACAGGCATAGACAGATCAGCGTTAAAAGGAGATCCCGAGATTATTCTGGGTTTTAGCGCTGAAGTTTTAGAAAAATACAATGATAAAGTTACAGAAGAGTATCGCGGAGTTTTGGAGAAATATGGGGAGGCATTGAACAAGCTTATAGGTATGATAGAAAGAGAAAGTGGAGGAATTGATATACTTGAGGAGAAAAAAGATGTGGCGATAGCCGCGGAAACTTTCAGAAATAGTTCTTTGGAGATCAAGGGAGGGCTTGAAAGTTTACAAAATGAACGAAAAAAAATCGACAAATTCTATAACTATGTCAAGGTGGATGTAGGTGATGTTATTCCGGTAGTCGCGGGTACTTTACATGCTCTTGGCTCAGGGGTAGAAGTAGTTGAACCCCAGATACCCGGACCGACACAGTCTTTGGAAGACGGAGAGACGTATCCTGTGAGATACTATTTCCCCGAGTATAAAAGAGCGGGTGCTCAGAAAAAATTGGATCTTGATAGGATCGGGGAAATGAAAGCGTCTTTGCCTTCAAAAACTTCTTCTTTTGTGATA
>JAGLIU010000063.1 GCA_023142805.1 Candidatus Omnitrophota bacterium
TTCGTGTGACTGATATGGATGAGGATAATATCGGCAAAAGAGTTAACGGTGTAATGGTTGAGCATCCTGAAGATATAGAGAAAAATATGGGATGGTGTGATGTAATATTCGCGACCGGTTCGATTTTTGTTAATGAAACTTACCAACAATTTATTGAGAAGGGTAAGCCAACAGTATTTTATGGTGTAACTTGTGCCGGCCCTGTATATCTTCTGGATTTAGAGAGATATTGTCCCGAAGGGTTGTAATCTATAGAGATGATGAAATGAAGAAATGTATCTTATTAGTGATTTTGGGGATTATGTCCTGGGGGACATCGGTCTATGCCGAGGGGCGGGGAGCGAGTGAAAAGTCTATTCGGATAGCTGTTGAATTTACTACTCACTCTTCCTGCGCTCATATCGCTAATCAGAAAGGTTGGTATAAAGAAGAAGGTTTGGATGTTACCAGTTATGAAAATTATATAACCGGTATGGCTCTGGCCGCCGCCTTGTCAAGAGGTGATGTTGACGCCGCTTATATTTGTTTAATTCCGGCTATAAATGCCAGGGCTAATGCCAATGTGCCGATAAAAATCGTAGCGGGTATTCATAAATACGGGTATGGGTTTGTTGTCGATCCTGATACGGTAAAAAATATCGAGGATATTGAAAAGAAAGAGATCCGTATAGGATGCGCAAGAGAGGGCAGTCCGGTTGATATGCTTTTGCATAAGATGCTCGAAAAATATCACTTAGATAAAGAACAAATATTGAAAAAAGTTCAAAGAATGACCCCTCCTAAATTACTCCTTGCGCTTAAGACGGGGCAATTGGACGCGGCTTTTATCTGTGAACAATTCCCGAGTATGGCGGAAGAATTAGGGCTTGAAGTGCTTCTAACCGCGGAAGATCTTTGGCTTAATATGGAGGGAAGTGTTCTAGTTGTCAGAGAGGAGCTTTTAGACAAACATCCCGATATAGTCGAAAAGTTGGTGAGGGTTACCGAGCGGGCAACACAATTTATCAATGAGCATCCGGAAGAAGCCGCGGAGATCGTTTCTGAAGGATTGCGGACTGCCGGGAAAAAAATGTTTTCTGATAGGTCTATTGGAGAAGCTTCTAAACTTACGATTACAGCCGCGCCGATATTAAGATCTTTGACCACGAGATTGGTGAATACTACCGCTCTTGATCCACGAGAGGTTCAAAAGGCGATAGATGTTTGTGTGGAATTGGTGTATTTAAAAGAATCATTCAGGGCGGAGAGCTTTATTGATTTGAGGTTTCTCAAATGAAAAATGTAAAAGCGATGTACAGCTTAGTTCCGATATTGATCTTTTTATTGATCTGGGAAATGGTTGCCAGATTCAAATTTATTCCCGGACATTTCTTTTTTCCTCCTTTTACTGTTGTAATTCAGGAATTTTATCATTTAATAGCTAACGGAGTGCTGATAGATAATTTTTTGAGCAGTTTGAGAAGAGTTTTGATCGGTCTTTTTGCCGGTTCTACGGCAGGTATAGTAGTAGGAATTTTGATGGGATATGAGGAAAGGATACATAAAATAGCTCATCCGATCTTTAGCCTGTTTTATCCCATTCCCGCGTTAGGTTGGCTTCCTATCTTAATGCTCTGGTTTGGGATCAGCGAGATATTACCGGTTATGATCATATTTATTTGTTCTTTTTTTCCGATCCTCTACAATACTGTTACGGGGATCCGGGGGGTGAACAAAGATTTTATTAAATCCGCGCAGAGTCTTGGCGCGTCTGAATGGAAAATTTTAACTACAGTAGTTGTTCCACTGGCGTTACCGGGTATATTTACCGGTTTGAGGCTGGAAGCGGGAATGGCATGGCGTGTAATAATTGCCGCTGAAATGGTCGCTATTCCGACGGGGATCGGAGCGTTGCTTATGAGGGCGGAAAGTCTGCTTCGAATAGACATAGTTATAGTATGCCTGATCGTTCTAGCGGTAATGTGTTTTACTTTTGAAAAATTTTTTATTTACGTTGAATACAAGTTAACACACAAATGGATATAATATGCCTGACATAAGATTAAAAAAAATAAATAATTTTGTATGCCGCGATATAAACTTGAAAATAGTTGAGGGGGAATTTTTTGTTCTTTGGGGCTCGACAGGCGCGGGAAAGACCACACTGCTTAATATTATCGCGGGATTTGTTGAATATGAAGGCTCAGTATTATTTAATGATGTTCCTGTAGACGGTGTCCCTGTTTCTCTGAGGAAAATGGGGTATCTTTTTCAGCATTTAGCACTGTTTCCTCATTTGGACGTCAGGTCAAACGTGGCTTATGGGCTTAACATTCAAAAGAGGCCGAAGAAAGAAGTAGAGGCGAAAACGGATGAATTATTGGATTTGATGGAGATAAGTCAGCTTGCTCATCGCTATCCTAAAAATCTAAGCGGTGGAGAAAAACAAAGGGTCGCGTTAGCGCGGGCGGTTATTTCTTCTCCGAAGATCATGCTTCTTGACGAACCGTTAAACAGCTTGGATTTTGATACTGCCGGACGTTTAAGAGCGAAGATCCAACAATTTCATAGAAAGTCAGGGGTTACTACTATATATGTTACTCATTGTTTTGAGGAGGCTTTTGCCCTGGCTGACAGAGTTGCTGTATTAAATGATGGAAAGATCGTTCAAATAGATCGTCCGGAGAATGTACTAGAGAAAACTGAGTGTAGGATGGTAACAGAAAGGGTTGCTTGTGAATGTCATAAAAAGGATCAATTCATCGGATGTAATTATTAGAAAAGCCGATATTTCTGATATTGCCGGTCTTGTAGGGCTTCTTGAGGAATTATGTTCTATCGAAGAAGACTTTGTTTTTGATGAACAAAAACAGCGTAAAGGACTTCGGTTAACGCTTGGGGACCAAAATGAGTGTTGTGTGATGGTTGCTGAACTGAATGAAAAGGTTGTTGGCATGTGTTCGGCGCAAACACTTTTTTCAACATCTGAGGGTGGGGTGGTAGGAATTGTGGAAGACATGGTTGTGTCTGAGGAATGTCGTGAGAAAGGCATTGGGAAGTCTTTGCTAAGATCGATCGAGACATGGGCAAAAGAAAAGGGGTTAACCCGGTTACAATTGTTAGCTGATAAAAACAATACCATCGCGTTGGGGTTTTATGAGAAATCGGATTGGACCGGTACACAATTAATTTGTCTCCGAAAATTTTTTACGAAAAAACAAGTTAACCCGTAGGTTCCCGGGGTTTCTATACCTTCCAGTGACAACTAAAAGTTAAAAGGTTTGTTGGCATTTCCTGAAACATTAAAAAATTTCTAGAAATTTCTCTCTTGACAAAAGGCTAAAAGTCGGCTATAATTGATAATGGAAACCATTTTCAATAAGAAGGAGAAATAAAAGATGCCGGGAAGAAGAGGAATGAGGTCTTCGGGATGGGGTGGAAAGTTCAGAGGATGCGGATATAGAATGACCGTACCAAGGCAGTCCATAATGGATGTTTTAAGCGTTACAAATAAACATCTTAGTGCCGAAGACATATATATGGAAGTTCATAAGATATACTCCAATGTGGGGCTTACGACAGTTTATCGAACTTTGGAGCTTCTCACGCAGATGGGGTTGGTTGTGAAGTTCGATTTTGGGGATGGCAGAGCCAGGTACGAACTTATAGAAGGATCTAAAAGTGGACATCACCACCATTTGGTTTGTACGGGTTGTAAAAGGAGCATTGAATATACCGATTTTATAAATGAAGAAACGGAATTTTTAGAACGCGCGGAGAAAGAGCTTTCTAAAAAATATAAGTTTGATATAAAAAATCACATAATTCAGTTTTATGGTTTATGCGACAAGTGTAGAGAAAAAAAATAAAAGAAAGGAGGTGTGCTATGCCAGGTTATGATGGAACAGGTCCAAGAGGAATGGGCTCAAT
>JAGLIU010000064.1 GCA_023142805.1 Candidatus Omnitrophota bacterium
GAAGAACCCGGTGCAAATACAACAATGCCCAAATGGAAACTTTATCTTCCGATTATTGTTGGTGGAAGTATTCTTCTTTTAGTCGCGTTTGTGTCAATAAGCCTTTTTGTTTGGGCTTTACCTGTTATTTTGCCGCTTTTTTTGATTTGGATGATCATCCGATGGATCCAAAAAGTCTAAGTTGTTTGAGGGTACAAAGACAACGCGGTTGGTTTGTTGAATCAGTATATTAAGGAACGCGTAATAAAGGAGATAATAAATGCCGGATACTTTTGCTTTAACAATAATTTCAATAGTTCTTTTCACGGTTGTAGCGGCTTTTATTAGAGGACGGATTAGAGATAAATGTTTGAAAAGTTTCGAAAAGAACATGGTAACTCTGGAAAAAACATCCGGAAAAATAATATGGGGTAAATTGCGTGTCGAAAACACCGGATTAGAGTTAATATATTCCGAAAAGAATAAAAAATCAAATGGACATGAAGAGAATAGCTATATAATGTACAAAAGTGAATATCCTGAGATCCAGGCTCTTGTGCGTTATCATGATCAGCTAAGTGACCGGACCCGCAAGGAAAGAGATAAAGAATTAAAAAAAGTGTATCATCCTACATTATTACGCAGATTTCTGCGAAAAATTCAGAACATCTTCAAAACTGTCAAAGATTCACTTATGGACGTAGTGAATCTTTTAATCGGGCAGACCAAAAAGACCTCTATAGGAAGATCCTTATCCTCACAAGATAAATATGTAACTAAGTTAAAAAATGACCTTGTAGGATCTGTGGAAACCTCTTATGAGCCGTTACTAGAGCGATATATTGGACACAGGGTTGTTCTGAATTTAACCAAAGGTGATAAAACGCGTGGATATCAAGGCGTTTTAAAAGATTATTCCTCCGAATTTGTAGAAATTATGGATGTTGATTATGTTGTGGAGGAAGTGGCTTCAAAAAAAGCCGATCTTATTGTTCTCCGTAAATACGGCACAATTCGTCATCTCGGAGAATAGCTGGTTTGTCCCGGGTACCGAGTTGTGAGGCAACTTGTCCTCGAAAGGTTAAGATCTCTTCACTCGCTCACTGCGTTCGCTCGGTCGAGATGACAGAAAAATGGTGGATGTTCGCTTTAACTATATACTCACTTTCCGGTCTCCGCAGTTGATTTTTAAGAACGACTATGATAAGTATGAAGGTTGTTGAATATGTGTAAATTCTTGTTTTTAAAGGTTGTTATGGTTATAATAAACCCGCAAGAGAACGTGTCATAGAGCTATTTTTGAAATGGTGTAATATGTAAGGAGGATCATGGGAATACAAAAAATTCAGCACGAACATACGAGTGTTTTCGGGTTTGAGATCACAGGAAAACTTACTACTATGGAAATTGAAGAATTTCTTCCTGAGATGGAAAAAGCTACTTCAGCGGCTGATAAAAAGCTTAGGCTTTTAGTTGATGTTACCAAAATGGAAGGCGCAAACATTAAATCAGAATGGGAAATCTTTGAGTTTATGAAGAAACACCTAAAAGATATTCAACTTGTTGCTATTATCGGCGCGCATTCATGGACAAAAGTTATGAGTGAAATCCTTGCTGAATCGGTTTTTGTTGAAGCTCCAACAGTTTATTTTAAATCGGAAGAAATTGAACATGCCTGGAAATGGCTAACTACCGCGCCTCCTCCAAAGCATATAAAAGTAGAGAGGTATGTTCATAGCGACAAAGGCCTCTTTACTAAATATAGTTCACCTGACTATATTTAAAAAAGATCAGAAAATACATGAAAAAGACCTTATATATGGCTCCGATACTCGGGGTTACAGGGAGCTCCTATCGTAACGCGTATTCCCGGTTTTTTGAAGGATATGATTGTGCTGTTCTTCCGTTCATCAAAAGCAGTAAAGGTAGAAGATCAACACTTAATGATATCTTGCCGGAACGAAATAATGCACGTTTTAAGCTTATTCCCCAGGTGCTGGATAAAGATCCTGAGTATTTTATACCCGTGGCTAAAGCCATATTTGATTTGGGATATGACACTCTAAATTGGAATCTTGGATGTCCATTGCCTATGGTCAGAAACAAGGGTAGGGGATCGGGAATGTTACCCTTATTAGAGGAAATAACGGCTTTTTTGGATAAAGTTTTATCTAAAATACCAAATCGATTGTCTATAAAAGTCAGGCTGGGTTCAACAGATAATAAAGCTCTAGCGAAACTTTTGCCACGACTTAATAATTTTCCTCTTGAAGAAATAATTATACATCCGCGTACAGGTAAACAAATGTATAAAGGAGAAGTAGATCTTGACGCGTTTCAAGAAGCGCTTTCGCTTACAAAGCATACCATTGTATATAGCGGTGATATAGACTCAGTAAAAACGCTCAAAACGCTCTCCAAACGTTTTCCGCGGGTCAATAGATGGATGATCGGTCGATCCGGTATTACGGATCCGTTTTTGCCGGAAGAGATCAGACATATTACACATTATACAGATCGGGAGAAATTGGATCGTTTCCTATCTTTTCATGCCGCGGTTTTTGCCGGATATCAAAAAGAACTTAGCGGTCCCGCTCACCTTATTGGTAAGATGAAAGAAGTATGGAGATACTGGGCGGACGCGTTCGAGGGAGGAAATCGACTTTTTTTTAAGATCACAAGAACCAAGACAGTCAAAACATATTTATTAACAGTATCTGATTTTTTTGCTACACATCCCAACTTGAACATATAAAAGTTTCTTTGTACCGGGTATCGAATTGCGCGGAACTTGTATATAAATAGCACTTGTGATCATAATGAGTGATGGTTTGTAATTACTCATATTCGTAAGGACAAAGTTAACCTGTGTATTTAGTATATGTTTTACCTACGATCTTTGAGTATTGTGGGTTTAATGGACAAAGGAGGTATAATGACTAAAATGAAAGCCGGGGATATATTATTATTCAAAGCGGAAAAAGATTTTTTATCGCTTATTATCGCGTGGGGAACTAACAGTAAATATACGCATGTCGCGGTTTGTGTCTCACCCGAGATGAATCTCGCGATCGAGGCTCTAACAAAAGGAGGTGTCAGAGCTCGTGATATACGTAAGATAAAACAGGATGTCGATATATTTAGAGTTAAAGAAGATTCTTCTTATGACGTTACTAACACAGTATCTTATCTTGTTAATAAGCTTAACCTGAAATATGATTATACAGGTGTTATTTTCCTCGGGATATTAAAGCTTATCGCTAAAATATTTAAGCCACTGAAGAAGGTAACTAATAAATGGCAAAAAGATGAGGATTATTTTTGTTCAGAGCTATGTTACAAAGCCTTTAATTTTGGAGGATTGGATATTGTTCCCGAAGTTTCAGAAGCGGATATAACTTCGCCGGGAGATATCGCGAGAAGTGAGATATTGGAAATGGTAAGAGGCTAAGGGTAAAGAGGCTAGGGGCTAAAGGATTAATGGCCGAAAGTAGGAAGGCCCTCAACATTGTCATTCCGCCTGCCCCGCCTGCCCCGCCTGCCCCGAGCGCAGCCGAGGGGAGCGCAGTCGAATGGTCAAAATGTCTTCGTGACTTGGTGACTTAGTGGCTAAGCTTTTTGTCTTTTGTCAAATTCTATACGCTATACGCTACCCGCTATCCGCTGTAATCCGCGCGATCAAATGCGCAAGT
>JAGLIU010000065.1 GCA_023142805.1 Candidatus Omnitrophota bacterium
TAAAAAAGTAGTTGTCATTCAGGTTAACGGGTCTTTTTTTAATGAAGACGAAAGAGTGTTTAAAAAGATGTATCTCAACAAGAATATATTTGTTGTAGATCCCGAACAGGTCCGGATCCTGGCAAAAAAGAGGTTATCGCATTTAAAGAAAATTGAGGTTAAACGTCTTTTGCCGGACACTCTTGAAATAGAAATTGTTTCACGCGAACCGGTAGCTGTTTTGGACACATCAGGGGGTATCGTTATAGATTCCGAGGGTATTGTACTTGCGGTTGGGGATGTTCCCGAGAATTTGCCGAAAATAAAGGGTTTAAGTTTTTTCTTCGGGAGACCGGAAAAAGGCGAAAAAATAGAGAAATCATCTTTGGATAAAGGGCTTGTGCTCATTAGGGGGCTAAAAAACAAATTACAGAAAAAACATATGAAATTGATCGATTATGTTGACATTTCAGATAAAAGAAACACGATCATAGTTTTTGGGGATGTTGTAATTAAAATGGGCGAAGACAGATTTTCTCTCAAAATAGAAGCTCTTAAGGAGATATTAGCTGATCCGAATGTTAAACTAAAGGATATCGGGTATATAGATCTGCGTTTTAGTGAAGCGGTCATATCGGTTAAATAGTTTGGAGTTATTGGGGCAGGGACATAATTTAAAAAAAGGTGAATATGGGGAAAAGTTTTGCGATAATGGATACCGGGAGCAAAAGTGTTACCGCTTTAGCGGTGACATGGACGCGTGGTGGAGAATATATTCTTGAGGCTTTTTGTCGTATGTCGTCACGGGGGATCGACCGGGGTACGATAACGGATCTAGGGCTGGCTACGGATTGTATTTCTGACGTGTTGACCGAACTCAAAAAAAAAGCAAAAAGAGATATTCATGATGTGTATGCGGGGGTGAGTTCTCCTTCAGTAAAATTGACAAAGACAGCGGGTACTATTTTACTTTCAAAGCACGGAAAAGAGATATCTGAAAGAGATGTGAAAAAATGTATCGAAGTAGCTGCCGAGATAAAGAACCCAATAAACAAAGAGGCTCTTCACAAACTTGTTAGGACTTTTACTTTAGACGGAGAAGCGGGGATTCGGGATCCTTTGAACCTTGAAGGAGTAAAACTGGAAGCGGATGTAAATGTTTTGACAATAAATTCTTCTGTTTTGTGGAATATATCGAAATGTATAGCTAACGCGGGGTTTGTTCCCGCGGGATTTGTTTTTTCGGGATTAGCGTCATCCCATAGGGTTTTAAATGAAGAAGATCGTTATAAGGGAGTGCTTCTGATGAATTTACGCAAAAGTTTAACGGAAACGATGATATTTGATAAAGGATCGTTGGATGATTGCCGCGTGTATCCCGTAGGGACAGATGATTTTTTGTTTGAAGAAAACAATGTTATAGAAGGTGCCTTAGCAAAGTTATCAAAGAGTATAATGTCTATTTCTGAGTGGGGCAAAGTGCGAAAGATCGTGGCAGTAGGTGAAGGTGCTTTGGATGAATGTCTTATAACAAAACTCGAGGATATATTCGCTGTACCGGTTAAACCCGGTAGATGTATCGTAAGACCTTTTGAGGATCTTCCCGCTGATAAGGGTGGATATGTGACAGGTCTTGGCATTTTGGATCATCTGCTTGACGAGAAGAAAACAAATAACAATATGGGAAGCATTTTTCGGGAAACTGCGCACAGAATAACGAGTTTCATAGATAAATACTTCTGAGAATTGAATAATTTTCAGATGATCCGGGTTTCGGAAATAACGTGATCACGAAGGGGTTCCCCAAAATTAAACTTATACATAACCCATCCGAATATTTAACATTGATTATTTTCGCCGTATGAATGAAATATTTCCTGAATTTCGCGTAATTATGAGGGGTTCCCGTTTATATTTGACATCCGTCTCTTATTATGTTAATTTTAACCGTTAATAATACTATTACGCTGTGGGAATAAAGCCTGGTACGTGTAAAAGGCAGGTTAATATGAAGAAAAACATGTTGGGTGTTATAGGTTGTGGAAATATGGGAGGGGCCATTGTTAGAGGCCTTATCTTGAAGGGTATTATTCTTCCTGAAACAATATTGCTGAATGATAAAGAGCCCGAAAAGTCCGCTAAACTGTCAAAGGAGACCGGATGCGGTACTATGGATCTGGCGGGGATTATCGCGGTTTCGGATAAAATTGTTTTAGCGGTTAAACCTCAGGATTCAAACGCTTTGTTCGAGATTATCGGGAGCGGGCTTATTGATCAAACCGTTATTTCTATTATGGCGGGTGTAAAGATAAAGACTATTAAAAAGAAGGTAGGAAAAGACGTTTCTGTGGTCAGGGCTATGCCGAATTTGGGCGCGCTTATTTACGAAAGTATGACCGGGATAGCTTTTGGGGATAAAGAACATGATCGTGAAGGGGTAAAAAAAATATTCAGCGGTATAGGAGATGTTGTCGAGGTTGATGAGGCTTCAATGGACGCGGTGACGGCCGTTTCCGGTTCCGGTCCCGCGTATTTTTTTTATCTGGCGAGGAGTATGATAAGAGCGGCTTTGGATATGGGGCTTGATAAAGATATCGCGGAGAGACTTGTCCGTAAGACTTTGTTCGGTGCGAGTAAGTTTCTGGTTGAGAATCCGGATGACACGGACGAGCTTATTAAGAAGGTCGCCTCTAAGGGCGGAACTACCGAAGCGGCACTTGATGTGTTTGACGCGAAAAATTTAGAGAAGGTCATAGTGAACGCGATTGTGCGGGCGAAAGAACGATCTCGGGAATTGTCGGAGGAATAACATGTTCATAATCGGTGAAATATTCAGAAGTTTAGCTCTTTTTGTATCACTGGTGTTCAATATTATCTACTTTGTTCTGATCATCAGGATAATTCTGTCATGGGTGGGAATAGATCGTTCCAATGAGCTGGTAAATATAATATACAGGGTTACAGATCCGATATTACTGCCTTTTAAGCGACTGCCGCTTCAATTTGGGATGATGGATCTTTCTCCGATAATCGCTTTTTTAGTGTTAAGCGTTCTCCGGAGTTTTTTGGTTAACGTTCTCTATCAAATAGCGTACAGATTTGGTTGATAAAAACAGATAAGTTCGCGTGACGTTATTTGATCAAAGGTAGAGGTTGCGAGTGAGGCTGGAAATAAAGGTTATTCCAAAATCGTCTAGGGAAGAAATAGTAGAAAAGAATGGAATAATAAAAGTTTATGTGAAAGTACCTCCGGACAAGGGGAAAGCCAATAAGGCGGTTATAGAACTTATCGCGGAAGAATATAACGTAAAGAAAGGTGAAGTGGAAATAATCAAGGGGCAAGGGTGCAGGAATAAGGTTGTTGAAATAAAACAACGTTCAAAAGTCGGAACACGGAGAAAGAAATAATATATGGGAAAAATCGGAGTAATAGGCGGAAGCGCGCTTTATGATATTGAGGGGTTGGAGGTTGTAAAAAGAGAAAAGGTGACAACACCTTTTGGATCTCCTTCTGATGACGCGGTTATCGGTAAGATGGGAAATAAAGAAATTGTTTTTATACCCCGTCATGGACGCGGACACGGGCTGCTTCCAACGCAAGTGAATTCAAGGGCCAATATTTACGCTTTAAAAGTACTGGGAGTAGACAGGGTTATATCCGTTTCCGCTGTGGGGAGTCTCAAAGAACATATCAGTCCGTTGGATGTGCTTCTCGTTGATCAATTTGTGGATAGGACGAATCAGTCCAGACCGACAACGTTTTTTGGAGATGGGATCGTGGCGCATATAGCCTTTGCGGATCCTATATGTTTAGAACTTAAGAACACTATTTTAAAAAGTAACAGTTCTCTTGGAGTAAAGATACATGACGGCGGAACTTACATAAATATGGAAGGCCCGGCGTTTTCGACAAAAGCGGAATCGCGTTTGTACAAGAGTTGGGGTATGGATGTTATCGGGATGACAAATATGTCCGAAGCGCGTCTCGCGAGAGAAGCGGGAATGTGTTATTCAACAATGGCGATGATAACGGATTACGATTGTTGGCGTCTGGGAGAAGGGATCGAGAGCGTTTCCGTTGAAATGGTTATGGAAACTCTTACAAACAATATGGAAACGGCTAAAACAATGCTTTTGAACACGATTAAAAATATGCCGGAGAAAAGAAGCTGTGAATGTGGAGAAGCATTGCGCAACGCTATAATTACTGATAAGAAGGCTATCCCGGCTGAAATATTTGAAAAATTAAAACCGATAATTGATGGGGTTATTTAGAAGGCTTAGCGGAAAAGAAAAATATGATGGCAGACAAAAAAAGTTATAAAGATACGTTAAATCTTCCCAAGACAAAGTTTCCTATGAAGGCGAATTTGCCGCAGAGGGAGCCTGAAATGCTTAAAAAATGGGAAGAAGAAGGTATTTATGAAAAGATCATGGACGAACGCGCCGCGTCCGGAAAAAGTTTTATACTGCATGACGGACCTCCTTACGCGAACGGGCATATACATGTCGGGCACGCGCTTAACAAGACATTGAAAGATATGTGTATTAAATATTTTTCAATGAAGGGGTATCGGGCTCCGTATATTCCGGGATGGGATTGTCACGGTTTGCCTGTTGAACATCAGCTTTTTAAAGAACTTAAAATAACCAAAAATGATATTGACCAAGTTGTATTTCGGAAGAAAGCATACAAATATGCCATGAAGTTTGTAAAGATACAGACTGATGAATTTAAGAGATTGGGGATTTTTGGAGATTGGAACAAACCCTATTTGACGTTAACAAATGATTATGAAGCGGCTATAATCGACGCGTTAGCGGATCTCTACGAAAAAGGATATGTGTATAAGGGGCTAAAACCTGTCAACTGGTGCAAGAAATGCGAAACCGCTTTAGCGGAAGCCGAGGTTGAGTATGAAGAAAAGCAGTCGCCGTCTATATATGTTAAATTTTCCGTAAAAGAGAAAATTGGTAACAAAAAAGTATTTTTCGCGGTATGGACAACTACGCCGTGGACGCTTTTGGCCAATGTTGCCGTAGCTTTGCACCCGGAATTTTTATACGCGTTTGTTGATGTGGGGAATGAGATCTGGATATTAGCCGAGGATCTTGTCGAAAAGATCATGGAAAGGGCGGGTATAACGGATCATAAGATAATAGACAAAAAAAGCGGGAAGGATATTTCCCTGGAAATAAAAGTTTCCGAGCATCCATTTATTGAAAGAGATTCGGTTATAGTTACCGCGGATTACGTTACGAAAGAAGAGGGGACAGGGTGTGTACATACCGCCCCCGGGCATGGACAGGATGACTATATAACAGGTAAAAAATATGGTTTGCCGGTTATTATGCCTGTTGATGATACCGGAAAATTTACGGACGAGGCGGGAGTCTTTGCCGGGAAGGACGTTCTTGACGCGAATAACGGGATAATTGAATGTATGAAGGCTAATACTACTCTTATCTACGCCGGCAAAGTGATTCATTCTTATCCTCATTGCTGGAGATGTAAAGAACCTATAATTTTTCGCGCGACGGAACAGTGGTTTTTAAACATAGATCACAATGATCTACGTTCCGGCATGTTTGATATTATAATGAACAAAGTAAAATGGAGCCCTGAGTCGGGACGGGGTAGAATAGGCGCGATGGTCAAAAACAGGCCGGACTGGTGTTTGTCAAGGCAGAGGTTATGGGGAGTTCCGATTCCCGCTTTCAAATGCAATTCTTGCGGAAATACTTTTACAGACGCGGTAATAATACGTAACGTTGCTGAATATACAAGAGAAAAAGGCGCCAATATATG
>JAGLIU010000066.1 GCA_023142805.1 Candidatus Omnitrophota bacterium
CGATAACAGGTGTTTGGCGCTGCCCAGAATGTCCCCAAGATAATCTTTTTGTTTTTCATTCAAACCTCCGAAAGTTTCGTCTTCCAGCACTTCGGAGAATCCAATGACCGAGTTGAGTGGAGTCCGAAGTTCATGGGACATGTTGGCAAGGAACTCTGATTTGGTTTGGTTAGCGGTTTCGGCGGCTTCTTTGGCTTTTTTTAATTCTCTTTCCGCTTTTTTACTTTGAGTGATATCCTTAGATATGTGAACAGAAGCTAATACTTTACCTTTTTTGTTAAAGACAGGGGAAGTAGATACTTCAAAATAGCTGTTATGTTTTTTATCAAAATATTCTATTCTTTGAGGTTTGTTGGTTTTCAATGTTTTTACATGCGGACAGTTAACAAGAGGTTTTTTTGTTTCATGCATCATTTCATAACATGTTTTTCCAAGGATCTCTTTTGGTTCCATTCCGAAGGCATTCGAGAAAGATCGGTTGACCCGGGTAATCTTGTGTTCCTTGTTGAGTATGGATATTCGATCAGTGATGGAATCAAAAGTTGTACGCCATTCCTGCGCGGCGTTCAAAAGCGCGTTTTCCATTTTTCTGTGTTTTTTTTGAGATGTTTTTAATGTTTTTATTCTTTTTTCTAGTTTTGTTACCATGGACTGGAGTTCTTTTTTTGTTGTAGAAGTGTTCATATTATTCCTTTTGTGATAATATCCGGAAAAATCAAAGCATATGCGGTATTAAAAGTATAGTTTACATTATAGGTTTGGGTAAGTCAACAGAGGCGCGTAGAGGTCATTTGGGGGAGTTAACGGGTTATAGTTTTGAACCAAGGTTAGGGTGTTGTTTTAAAATGCATTTTCAGGTTAACTATGTGTATACAAAGAAGTTATCAGGTTTTTCAGATAGGGCAAGCTCCTTGATCTTGATTTTTACTCTTAAACGTTCTTTCATAACGGGATACAGAGTACTTTGATAATTTGCATTATTCCGGATCTTGGTGTAATAATATAAACAACCGGAGGTATGGACATGACCACGAATGTAACGTGTAAATTGGGTGTAATACGGATAGTATGTTTTGTCGTGATCTTAGTATTCGGAGTCGGAGGGCAGTTATGGTGGATGTCACAAGATGGGATCGCTGAAAACATGGGAATATCCGCGGATGAAGAGTCCGCCGAGCGAGAAATGGACGCGCACATATCGGGAAAGGTCATAAGCGTGGACATTTTGTTAGATCGTGTTGAGTTATTGGGCGATAGTGACGGAGCCAGCGGCAGGGTTGATAGTTATCTTGTTAAGCCGGAGACTACTTTTACCGTGGCAGGATCTCTTCAGGATATTTCACAAGGAGACCGCGTTGCGATAGACTTTTATACGTTTAAAGAGCAAAGGATAGCTGAGAATATTGTTCTTGAAAAAAAATATCATAAAAATTTTGAATCAAAAAATGATATTTCAAAAGTTTTAGTGGATTAATAAAGAAGAAAATATTAATATGAAGCATTCAATGGAAGTGGGTTTTAATTTTGGAGCGACATCAGGGATAATCACCACTTTGGGACTATTGGTAGGTCTTAATGCCTCTACACATTCTAAAAGTGTTGTTATTGGAGGCATATTGACCATAGCTTTAGCCGACGCGTTTTCGGACGCGTTAGGTATTCATATGTCGGAAGAGGCGGAAAATATTCATACTTCAAAACAAGTTTGGGTTGCCACATTATTTACGTTTATATCAAAATTTATCGCCGCGATAACGTTTGTTGTTCCTATCCTTTTTTTGGATCTTTCCAAAGCCGTGTGGGTAAGTGTTTTCTGGGGTTTTTCTGTTCTTTCCGTTATTAGCTACGGTATGGCTAGAAAACGAGAAGTGAATCCGTTGAAAGTTATATCGGAGCATCTTTTAATTACAGGTTTAGTTGTTATTTTAACACATAATCTCGGGATTTGGATTTCCGTCAGATTTTAGATCAAACAATAAAACAAGAACGAAAAAGAAAATACTATTTCTGTGTACCGGAAGTTTTTATTGAGGTCGAATGATGCTTCGGAAAGCACCCGGCTATTCTGACATTGCTTTTTTTCAGAACTAATATGTTTAATATTTGTTCATATCTGATAGAATAGAGACAAGGATATTTATCATCGGGATCTGTGACGCGTTTACCCGGCAATTAGTATGAGTTCCCCGCGAAAACATGACTGAAGATGACATGATAGAGTAGAGAAGATTAAGTCGGGATAAAAAAAGGAGAGAGCAAAATGTTACCTTTTTTAAATTTGCCTGTGAAGATCATCAAGTTATTCAGTTCAAATATTTCAGCCGAAGAAGTCGCGGCAGGTGTATGCATGGGGATGTTCATGGGGTTTATCCCTTTGAATGGACCTATGGCGATACTTTTGCTTATTCTTTTGTTGACCTTTAAGATAAACAGGCTGGCCGCTGTTCTAATTTTACCGTTATTCAAGATATTCTACATTCTGGGAGTGAGCGGGTTAGCTGATGTTGTTGGCGGAGTGGTTCTTATTGATGCCGGGTTTTTGGACCCGGGGTGGAGGTTTATAACACATTTTCCGGTACTGGCTTTTCTGGATCTGAATAATACTCTTATTGCCGGTGGACTTATTATCTCATTGATCCTTGTTGTTCCTGTATATATGTGCGCGAATAGAGGTATTATCGTGCTTCGGGAAAAGTATTTTGATAAAATGAAAGAATCGCGAATTGTTAAATGGTTCATGAAAATGCCGTTAATAAGTAAGTTGACGGCGTTCATTGGTCGGGTAAGGAGCAATGGTTGATATGAAGATGATCAATACAAAAGGAATACTCGTTTTAATCGCGATATTGATTGTTATTCAGTTCGGGTTCGGATTGATACTGTCGCCGATACTAGGGAAGGTTGTTGTTGAAGCCATTAACGAGAATAGCGCCGCAAAGATCAATATACGGAAAGTGAATATATGGCCGTTGACTTTGTCTTGTTCCTTGACCGGGCTTAAGGTGTTTGATCCTGATAATGAAAAAGAAAGTATAGCGTTTATAAAAAAAGCGTCTGTAAAAATAAGTTCGTTGAAACTTTTATCAAAACAACTAGTGGTTTCAAAGATAAGTATATCGGGCGCGGAAATAGATGTAAAGACCGAACCCGACGGTAGTTTTAATGTGCGGAAACTTATTCAGCCCAAAGAACAAAAAGAAGTTATGTCTGAAGGCGGTGTTTTTGACAAACTAAAAGGCAAAAAAGACTGGTTTGGCAAAATATTCGAGATGATCAAAAGCAGGTCTTCAACGGAAACCGTAGAGAAGAAAAAAGTTGAGCGGTTCAGGGCAAAAAGAGTGAAAAAAGAAGTAGAGAAACTGTCCAAAGGCAGACGCGTTATGTTTAAGACTTTGAGTGACGACTACGCGTTTCAGATAAGGAGTTTTATTGTAAAAAATTCACGAATAATGCTTAGCCCGGTGACAGGAGACGGCATCAGTGTGGAAAAAGCTTTTGTAGTTATAAGTAATCTGGGGGTGGATCCAAAAAAAGGCGTACGGTTTGATAGGTTCAGAGTGAAAGGTTCTTTGGAAAAAGAAAACGCTCCGGCGGGAAAGTTTGAGATAAATTATGCCCAAGCGTTTAAAAAAGGCAAACAGTTTACGAACTGTATCGTGAAGGCTAGAAATGTTGACTTGGCGATGACTTCTTTTATATATGAAGATTCTTTGCCGGTCAGTTTTGATAAGGGAACGATAACGATAGATTCCAAGACCACCATGATCAATGAGGAACTTAATTCGGAAAATTTGATCACGCTTAGAGATCAGACAGTTGTTCCCGGGAAAGGTAAGGTTATGGTCGGGATAATACCTATTCAAGCTATATGTGAAGCACTTGATCAGGTTAACCCCGCCAGTTTTAAATTTAGAATAACGGGCACTTTGAGTAATCCCAAGTTCGAAGGGTTTCAGGAAGCGTTAATGGAACTTATAAAACCATATCTCGCGAACATTACCGAGAGAGTAAAAGAACAGGGAGTTAAAGCGATAGAGAGTCTTCTAAAAAAAGAAACCGGTGAATCTTCCGGTGAAGAAGGTGTCGCGGGCGAGGCGGTTGACGTGGTTAAGTCCTTGTTTGGCGGTAAAAACTGATCATAGGTGACATTTGATGCGGACTTACCTGCGGCGAGTCTGTTTACGGTACAGGTTACGCTTTTAAAGCCGCGAACTTTTAACTAGAACAAAGGAGATGTCATGGCAAAAGCTAGTGCGCGTCATATTTTAGTGGATTCGGAAGAAAAATGTAAAGAACTTAAAATCAAAATTGAAGACGGAGCTGATTTCGCGCAAATAGCGCAAGAACATTCCAAGTGTCCGTCCGGTCAAAAAGGAGGAGATCTCGGAGAATTTTCCCCGGGACAAATGGTTCCGGAATTTGATTCTGTGGTATTTAGCGCGGAGATAGGAAAAGTTCACGGTCCGGTTAAAACCGATTTTGGGTACCATCTTATTGAGATCACAAGTCGTATCTAGTAATGAGAAAAGCCGTTATAATTTTGCTTTGACAAAGATTTGGGGCAAAATGTTTGTTGCGGTTAGATAAGACAACCGAATGAACGTAATTCAAGCGCGAAAAAGAGGACTAAGGTTAAACAAACGAATATCTAAAAAAAGGAGAGAGATCATGAAAAGGATTTTTATGATTGCCGTTCTGGTGACGATCTTTACGGTTGTAACTTTTTGTTCTAATTCAATGGCACTTTCAGCAAAGGGGTTAGATGCTGAAGTGGATGGTACTTTGGAGCTTTTTGAAGCGACAAAGGGAGCGAATGGCATGCTTGATAAAGCAAAAGGTGTGTTGATCTTTCCCAGTATAGTCAAAGCCGGGTTTGGGATAGGGGGAGAATATGGAGAAGGTTCTTTAAGGATAGACGGTAAAACAGAAGGATATTACAATACTGTCGCGGCATCAATAGGGTTTCAGATAGGAGTACAAAAGAAGTCTATAATTATAGCTTTTATGCGGCAGGCTCCTCTTGATAAGTTTCTTAATAGTTCAGGATGGAAGATCGGAGCGGATGCTTCTATTGCCGTGATAGCGGTAGGGGCGGATGGAGGTATAGATACGGCGACTTATGACGAGCCTATTATCGCGTTTGTGTTTGATCAAAAAGGACTTATGTATAACCTTACACTTGAAGGAGCAAAGATCACAAAGATCAAAAAATAGCGTCGGAAACAGAAAAAACACAAAAAAATATAAAAAACCATAATTTTATTGACAAAATACGATATTTCATATAACATTAAGCGTGTTGTATGGTGAATATAAGGGGTAGAAATCTTGAACCACAAGGTCTGAGAGTGTATGCCTTGTGGTTTTTTTGTGAAACGTATGTTTACCATGATTTTACCAGTAGTTACAAGGAGGAAAAAGAATGGCAAAAGGAATCGTAAAATGGTTTAACAACCAAAAAGGGTATGGATTTATTACTCCTGAATCAGGTAATGATGTGTTTGTGCATCATAGCGCAATTCAGGGTGACGGCTACAAAACTTTGGATGAAGGTCAGTCCGTTGAATTTGATGTTCAGCAGGGCGCCAAAGGTGAAGAAGCCATAAATGTAGTAAAACTGTAACACTAGCATAAAAGGCCCGGAAATATGTGTAATATTTTTCCGGGCCTTTTGTTGTCCTCAGATGTTTGTTTTTTATTCGACAATTCAACAGCTTAGCTTTCAGATCTTTAGAGAGAAAATTTTAGTGGTTCTTCCATAAAAATAATTTGCGACATATCGGATCTCTGATCCTGTTTTTTGTGGTCGCTTGGCACTTCATTTGTAATGACACATTGATGGTGTTTTTTCTTTACGGGGCCAAACTATCGCGAATAATATTCTTTATTGATTAAATCGGTTGACTGCATAATATCACTATTATATAATCTATTGAGAATGAAAAACGATTTCACCAACCCAAACCTACTTAATAATATTATCCATTTTTCAAATATGGCTTTCTTATACCCAGAGAGGTGCAAGTTATGAACAAAAAAACGACAGTTATACTAATTTCGTTTTTTCTTTGTGTGTCCATTGTTAATGTTTCTTTAGCGCAGGAACAGATAAGCGGACGGATAATCGAGATCAATCGAGATCTTGATGTTGTATTTATAAACAAGGGGAAAGAATTTCTTAATATCGGCGATATTGTGAAGATCTATGACGGAGGTCAGTTCATAAGCTATTTGAAAGTGGTTCAGATCTTAGAAAAAGTCGCGGCGCTTTCTTCTTTTCAAGACGCGAAAGTCGGTTCTGAAATGATAAGTTTTGAAGAAATAACCGTAGGGAATACTTTTGTCAAGGCGGACAAAGAGGATTATGAAAAAAAGGAAAAACATAAAAGCAAGGAAGGGATGAAGCCTTCTTTTTTTCAGGAAGTTCCCGGAACGGAAAAACAAGAGGATAAAACCGGATACGAAGAAAAAACAAAAACACGGGAAATAGAAGAAAAT
>JAGLIU010000067.1 GCA_023142805.1 Candidatus Omnitrophota bacterium
TCTTAATAAGATAATCAGCAAAAATAAGGTTTTGGAGGAAGAAAGGGATGAGGTTATAAAGAAGATCAAAGATATCAAAAAGGACATGGATGATCTCAAAAATGAGAACCTGTTCCTGAAAAGCAATTTGGAAAAGAACAGTTTAATAGCGAGACAGGAGATAGGAAAACTTATTAAGGAAAAGGATAAATACCTCGATCAGATAGAGCAGTTAAGTAAAAAACTTTCCGTTTTGAAAAATAAATTAAATAAAATGGCAAACCTAATTGATAGGATGTGAATTGTATGAAGCGCTATAATTTGGCAGTTATGATCGTAGTGACAGTACTATTTGTTTTACTTAATATGTCTGTGTTCGATAATTCGGGTCAATGCTCCTGGGCCGAGGTCGGCGTAAAAGTTGGAGAGACCTTACAAGGGCAATATGAAAAATTGAACAATGAATTTATTTTTTTAAGACAAGAAAAAGAAAAAACAGAGAGTCTTCTGGATAAGACAAAACAGAGGCTGCTTGAAATGGAAGAAAAGGTAAAAGCAACGGGATTATCAGAGGAGGATATTGGGAGATATGTGCAAATGAAGGAGCGGATCGGGTTGTCTCGAAAACTGGGCAAGGTTCAAAAAGAGAAAGAAGTGCTTGAGGAAAAAGTCAAAGAGCTGGAAGCGGGACTGGGTGATTCGGAATCTTTATCTTTTTATGACGAAGATAATAAGAGGTCAGAAGAAAAGATAAGTTTGCTGGAAGAGGAGCTTGCCAGAATAAAATCAACCGCGGATATAGAAATTACCACCGTAAAAACGACTCTTCAGACTAAGATAGACGAGATGAACAGAGAGTCCGCGGACATAAAAAAGCAAAACAGGCAATATGAGGAAGAGCGGGATCTTTTACTTAGAAAGGGCGGGAATGATGGTTTGTTAGGAATGCTTCTGGGGACCAAAGAAGCATTAAAAGAAAAAAGCAAAGCTGTTGAGGTGTTGACAGAAAAAATAAATGAAAAACAAGTATTTATAGCGGAGTTAAGTAAAGAATGGCACAAGATCTCGAAAAAACAGGAAATGACGCAAGCTAAACTTTCAGATATTCAAAGATCAGAGACAAAGTTAAAAGAAGAAAATATGATGCTTACAAGGGACAATAAAGATTTGAAGTCTTTTGTTGTGAAAGAGGTGGCGAATGTGGAGTTTTCCCTTAAAGAGCGGATAGTGGAATTGGAGAAGGAAAAAGAGATCCTTATGGGAAAAGTGGATGCTCAGCAAGGTAAAAATGCTTTGTTAATAGAGGATATTGACGAAATGCAGAAAGATGTATTCTTGTTAAAAAGCGATATTAAAGGAAAAGACGAGAAAAACAGTAGTTTAAGAGCTTCATTAGAGGAGAAGGGCGATCTTGCGAAAAACATTCAGCAGCAAAAAGAAACGCTTATAGCGGAATTGGCTTCATCTCTTCAAAAAAATGAGACATTAACCGAAAGTAACGTAGAGTTACGGGAAAAAATCGATAAATTTTCGGATGAAAGAGAATTTTTGAACGGAGAATTAATTGTTAAGGAAAGAGAGTCTAAATCGTTGTCCGATAAGCTTGAAGACGCGCGAAAAGATATTTGGGATTTGAAGGGGCAGATGACCGATAAAGAAGAAAGAATACGGGAATTGACGGTTGCTTTGAATTACAATAAAGCTCTGGTCAAAGATCTTGAATCCGCGGATCAAGAGCTTAAAACCAAGGCCGATGAGTTATTTGAGGAAAAGAAAAAGCTTAGGATCCGGATCGTGGATCTAGAAGATGACTTAGAAGATGATAAGATATCCTGGGAAGAAAAAGAAAAAGAGCTTAAAACAAAGTTGGAACAGACAAAACGAACGATCACCCAAAAAGTGAATTTTGCCAAAATTGAAAAACAGGGAGTGATAGATGTCTTGGAAGAACAATATGGGAAAGTGCTGGCGGAAAAAGAAATAGCGAATGAAGAAGTGATCGCGAGCAGGAGAGAATATGAGTTAATGAACGAAACGTTTGAAAATACCAAGAAGCTTCTTTTTAACACGGAACGGACCCTGGAGGAAAAAGAGGACATGTTGTTGGATCTAAGTGAGTCTTTAGGGAAAAACAACCTGGAGGTCATGGATCTGAAAGAAAAACTTGATCTTTCGGAATCCGAGACTGCTTCGGTGGTCAAGACGCTGGAAGAAACACAAACCAAATTATTTTCTAAAGAAAAGAGATTTTCAGAGATGTTCGAGGAAAAAGAGAAGGTAGATGAGGAGCTTACAGACGCGGGAATAAACATTGATGAGCTTAATAAGGTTTTGGAGGATACCCAAAACAGACTTTCTCTCGCTTCAAAGAGTTTGTTAGAGATCCATGGGGAGAAGAAGTCATTAGAAGTGGAATTGTCGAATTCAAAACTAAGCGGAAAAGATCTTAACAAGGCGCTGGAGGATACGCAAAAGAGATTTTTATCCGCGGAAAAAAGCTTGGAAAAAACGCGTAAGGAGAAAAGTTTTCTCCAAGATAAGATGGACAAAAAAGCCGAAGCTGAGGAAAAACTTTTGGTCGAGAAGAAAATATTAGTGGGAAAACTTGACCTGTCAGAATCGAGTATTAACGCGCTTAATGGGAAGCTTAAGGGCATTCAGGATCAGTTATCCGACGCGAAAAAGAACTTACTGGAAAAACAGTCGGAACTGGAGAATATGGGGTCTTTAATGGGGGAAGGAGAGCTTTTTCTTAAAGAACTTGGAAAAGAGCGTGAAACTTTAATGGAAGATCTTATGGGAACGCGTCAGGAAAGAGATCAGCTGATAAAAGAAATTGAGAAATTAA
>JAGLIU010000068.1 GCA_023142805.1 Candidatus Omnitrophota bacterium
TTAAGAAAGAAATTGAGAAATTAAAAGAAAAAATAAAAGTTGTGGAATTTTCAGGTAAAAATAAAGCGGAAAGTATTAGAAAGGACTTTGACACAAAAATAAAAGCTTTAGAGAAAAAACAATTGATGTTGTTTGATGAAAATGAAGGGTTAAGTAATAAATTGACAGAGGTTGAAAAAGATGATGGAGTATTAAAAAAAGAGCTTAAGAGTACGAGAGAAGAACTTAGACTCACGAAAGATGTTCTTTACAAGGCTGAAGGGAATCTCGCGGAAGAAAAGAGATCTTTTCTTGAAATGTCTTCATTGTCAAAGAAAAGTGATGAAGTGAATAAGAAACTTGGACAGCAGAAAGAGTTTCTAATAGAAGAGTTGGATGTCGCGAAAAAGGAGAATGTTCGTTTAGAAGAAGAGCAGCGGTTAATAACAGACGAACTAGAATATGCTAAGGTTTCAATGAGTGAAGCAATGGACAAAACAAAAGTTATTTTTAAGGGGGAAACAGTCGCGCTTAATGAAAAAATTGAAAGATTAATTACAGAGAACAATATAGTAACGGATAAACTCAAAACTTCAGAAAGAGGGTCCGCGTTATTGAATAAAAAACTTGGAGAGACTCGATCTGAACTTGGAAGTTCCAAAAATATATTGACCGGGACGCAGGATACTATAGTGGATTTGAATAAGGCATTAGAGATATCCAAGGATATGATGAGGAGTTTGAAGAAAGAAAAAGATAAGTATGTAAACGATTTCGAAAATTCTCTTAAAAAAAGGAAAAAGCTTCAGGATGATATAACCGTATTGAATGAGAAATTAAGAAAGGAAAAGCGGTCTATTTCGGGGAAAATTGAAAAAGTAAAAATAAAATTCGAAAAAGAAATAAAAAATTCCGGAGAAAGATATGGGGCTTTGCTTAATTCGAAAAGCGTCGTAAAGGATCTACTGGGAGAATCGGATAATCGGATCGTTTTACTTAAAAGTGAGCTTAAAGATGTAAAAGAAAATTTGGCTTCGATCCGTAATGTTTTGGGGGAGAAAGAAGCTTATTTGCGGGACATGTCAAAAGATATAAAGGAAAAGGATTCTGTTATTGACGAAGTTACGTGTGAAAAAGATGGTCTGGAGAAAGATTTAGAGACTCTCAGGAAAGAAAAGGGTATATTAGAAAATAAGGTCGCGTTACTGGAAAAAAGCTGGGAGGATACAAGAACCGCGGCGACGGAAGACCTGGATAAAGCCAAGAAAACTTTACAAGACAGCATGAACGCGGCGGAAAATAAATATGAAAGATTGCTGAATGAGAAGAAAGTTTACATGGGAGATATGTCAAAAGATATAGAGGAGAAGGATTCTATTATTGACGAAGTTACGCGTGAAAAAGATGGTTTGAAGAAAGATCTGGCGATTCTTAGAAGTGAAAAGGATACATTGGAGAATAAGATCCTGTTACTGGAAAAAAGCTGGGAAGATACAAGCACCGCGGCGACGGAAGATCTGAATGAAGCCAAGAAAACTTTACAAGACAGCATGAACGCGGCGGAAAATAAATATGAAAGATTGCTGGATGAGAAGAAAGCTCACATGGGAGATATGTCAAAAGATATAAAGGAGAAGGGTTTTATTATTGACGAAGTTACGCGTGAAAAAGATGGTTTGAAGAAAGATCTGGCGATTCTCAGAAGTGAAAAGGATACATTGGAGAATAAGATCTTGTTATTGGAGAGAGACAGTGAGTATACAAAAACCGCGGCGACGGAAGATCTGGATGAAGCTAAGAAAACTTTACAAGACAGCATGAACGCGGCGGAAAATAAATATGAAAGATTGTTGAATGAGAAGAAAGTTTACATGAGAGATATGTCAAAAGGTATAGAGGAGAAGGATTTTATTATTGACGAAGTTACGCGT
>JAGLIU010000069.1 GCA_023142805.1 Candidatus Omnitrophota bacterium
TCAAGCACAAGGAAAAAATGATGAAGCGAAAAAAGAATGGAAAAAAGCGTTTAAATTGAACCCCGGGAACAAAGAGCTTAAAATAAAGATAGAAGGCAAGAAAGACTAATTATTTAGAAAAGAGAGGGCCATGGAAAAAAATAACGACATCAAACAGCTAAAAAGAAAAGCAATTGAAATAAGACGTGATACTCTGACAATGTTGTCGAAAGCGGGAAGCGGACATACCGGGGGATCTTTATCTATAGTTGAAATACTTATCGCGCTTTATTACGGAAAAATGAATATCAGTTGTAAGAATTTTCGTTGCAGGGATAGGGATAAATTTATTCTATCTAAAGGGCATGGTTGTCCGGCGTTATACGCGGTTTTAGCCGATCTTAAATTTTTTCCAAAAAAAGAATTATGGTCCTTGAGGACTATGAATAGCCGCCTGCAGGGGCATCCACAGTTAGGACTCCCGGGTTTGGAGATCTCAAGCGGATCATTGGGACAAGGGTTGTCAGTAGCGGAAGGGATCGCGTTAGCGGATAAAATGGACGGGATAAATGCCAGAGTTTATTGTCTTATGGGTGATGGAGAGACAAATGAGGGGCAGGTATGGGAAGCCGCGATGACAGCGGCACATTACAAACTGGATAATATTTGCGGGATCATAGACCATAACAAACTTCAGATCGATGGGCATTGTTGTGAAATTATGGATCTAGGAGAATACAGAAAAAAATGGGAAAATTTTGGATGGCATGTCATAGAGACCGATGGACACGATATCGAAGCGCTAAGGAAAGCGATCGATGACGCGTCTGAAATAAAGGGAAAGCCCCAGATAATTATCGCGCATACGGTGAAGGGAAAGGGAGTGTCTTTTATAGAAAACAGGGCCGAATGGCACGGTATAGCGCCAAATGAAGATGAGCTAAAAAAAGCTTTCGAAGAATTGGATAAGGCGGAAAAAGAATTAGAGCGGTGAATAGTGTCACGCGGCGCTGGACTCGGAAAGGGTTTGGTTTCGTCGGAGTACGAGCCGTGAGTTACGTTAGCCGGAGGATGCTTAGTTTGTTTGCTTCCGGAAGGCCTTTGGAGGAAACTACGAACTAGAAAAGGAGATATTATGTCGGTAAGAATACAAAGAAGAGTTGGAATGTTTTTTAGACAGCATAAGGTTAAGATCATACTTGCTGTGGTGGTGTTTCTGCTTTTGATACTTTCGGTCATAGGACTTATGTCTTTGGAATCTTTTTATAGAAAGATGACCATAGCGACGATGCCCGTACAGTTTATTATGGCTGGTATACATGCCGGTATTTTTGTGTTTATGTATCTTACTTTCATGAGAGGCGGATTTGCTAAACTGGATAAAGCTCCGATAAAAGGAAAGGATGTTTCTATAACCTGGGACGATGTTATCGGAATGGATGACGCTAAGCTTGAAGCGGGCGAGGTGGTGCAGTTAATAACAGATCGGGCCAATGTCCATAAACTGGGAGGAAGCGTAGTCAAAGGGCTTCTTATGCTGGGTCCCCCGGGATGCGGAAAAACCTATATGGCAAAGGCGATAGCGACTGAAGCGGATATGCCTTTTATTTCCATGTCCGGAAGTGAATTTGTGGAAATTTTTGTCGGTGTAGGCGCTTCCAGGGTCCGTAAACTTTTCAAAAAAGCACGAGACCTCGCGTATGGTTACGGCGGATGTGTTATATTTATCGACGAAATAGACGCGATCGGAAGATCGAGATCTTTTAGTTTTAACGGAGGACAGGAAACGAACAGTACGCTTAACCAGCTTTTGGCCGAGATGGACGGGTTGAAAGGCAAGGAAGAAAATATAGTTGTTATCGGCGCCACGAACGCCAAAGAAGAGCATATGGATCAGGCTCTTCTACGACCCGGCAGGTTTGACAGAAAGATTATAGTGACAAATCCTTCACAGGAGGATAGGCACGAACTTTTTAAGTTTTATCTAAAAAAAGTTATCGCGGAAAAAGATCTGGATCTTGGACGATTAGCCAGACGTGCTGTAGGGAAAAGTCCCGCGGATATCGCTAATATAGTTCAAGAATCCGCTCTTATCGCGACAAGGAACAAAAGAGATTCTATCGGAATGAAAGAGATAAGTGAAGCGTTCGAAAGAGTTGACCTGGGGATAAAATACAGATTGACGGTTACGCCGAAAGAAAAAGAAATGACGGCATATCATGAATCAGGACACTTAATAATCAACTACTTGAAAGCTCCTTCAAAAACGGTGTTCAAAGCCAGCATTATGCCGAGGAGAGGCAGCTTGGGTGTTGTGTGGTCTCCGGAAAAAGAAGAGTTACATTCGAAGAGCAAGGAACAGCTTTATGAAGAAATAATGATCAGTATGGGAGGATATGTAGCGGAAAAATTGAAATATGGAACTACCTCAACAGGTGTTAGCAGCGATTTTTCTAAGGCGATGATGCATGCTCACAGCATGGTGTGGAGATTAGGGATGGGTAAGAGCGAGTTTGTCGGAGATTATACCGTGATCCCGAAAGAAGAACTTTCGGAAGAGATCAAAGGTATTCTTAATCGGGATACAAACGACATATTAAAACATTGCACAGAACAAGTTGAAAAAACATTACTTGAAAAAAGAGAAGTGTTAGATAGGTTTGCGAAAGAGCTTCTTGAAAGAGAAGAGCTTGAATATGATGAAATTATCGC
>JAGLIU010000007.1 GCA_023142805.1 Candidatus Omnitrophota bacterium
TGTTTTCCCGAGTCTCGATATGGTTATCGTTACAACAGCTGGTTACCACGATGATCCTCAACTAGAATTTCATATTAATGTATTAATGATGGAAAATATTTTATCATCTGTAAATAGCATTGCATCCAGTTAAATTGAAATAAAACAAAAAAAAGGAGAAAAAATGAAGAAAACTGATTTAGACAAAATGATGAAAAAATATGAACCAACGATAAAAAAAACGGGAGATCAATTGTCGAAAGCGATGAAGGCCGCTGAGAAAGATGTCGCTAAATTTTATCAGGTAGCTCAGACACACATTGCTTTACAGCTGAAGAATTTACAAAAAGAGAAACTTTATCACGAGATAGGGAAATATGTCGCTGATAAGATGAATAAAGGAAGTATGGATATTCCCGGTCTTGAAAAATACAAAAAACGTTTTGAAAAACTTAATTTGGAAGGGGATAAGATCAAACATAAATTATCAAAGATGGCTGTAAAGAAAACGACGAAAAAGAAAGTATAAAGATATATTAGGGGGATTGAGAACCGAAAAATTTTTAGGATCATGAACCGGAATAACGCTATGAATCCCAAAAACTCAAACAACGCGATAAACGCGAAAAGGAGAGGGGTATGATCAAGAAAGTTATAATTATTGTTTTGGCATTATGTTTGTTATTGTCGTATAAAGTTTCTTTTGCTGAGGATAGGAGCAGGGGACATACCAAGATCAAGAGGCTTATATCACAATTATATGAGAAACCTACGCGGTTAGACGCGCAAAGACAGCTTTCAAGTTATGGGAGTGAAGTGACGGAATATATAATTCCGGTTCTTCAGGGAAGAGATGATCCCGCTGTTCGTGTTGCCGCGTTACGTGTTACTCACGCGATCGGAGATCGATCCGTGGAGGATATTGTGGTTCCGATGTTAAAAGACAGACATTCAAAAGTGAGGCAGGAAGCAGCAAGAGTTCTTGGTGTGGTTGGGTCAAAAGAGACGACTATAGAGGCCTTGAAAAGCTCGATCCGTGATTCTTCTCCGAATGTGAGGTATCATATTGTAAGAGCTTTATCCCAGATGCCGAGAGAACAGGAAACGGACATATTTATAGGCGTATTGGGCGACTATGAATCAAAGGTAAGAAAATACGCGGTTATAGCGTTGGGAGAGCTTAAAAGTGTCGAAGCTGTTTCTTCGCTTTCGCGGATGATAAGAGATATAGATCTCGAAGTAAGGATCGAAATTGTGAATACTTTGGCAAAAATAGGGACCGAGGAATGTTTGCCGTCTTTGATATGGCTTACGGGAGACCCGGATCAAAATGTTAGGATCAAGGCGGTAAAAGCTATCGGTGGAATTGAGTCAAACAAAACGGAAGACGCTTTGATATCAGCGACGGATCATATTGACCCGCGTATTGTGAGTGCGGCCATTACTGAATTGACTAAGAGAGAGAGTTCTAAAGTTTTAGATATAGCGAAGTCTTATGTAAATGATGAACATATGGTGGTCAAAGTAGCCGCTATAGAGACAATAGGAAAGATGGGAACCAGCAGTGAAAAACCTCTTTTGTCAGGACTTTTAGTGGCAGAGTCTACCAGGGTGAGAGATAAAGCTACGGAAGCCCTTACAGTTATAGGTAGTGGTGCATGAACGGGGAGCAAGATGGTTTAGAGGCAAAACAGTATTCAAAAATAAAAACGCGTCTATTTTTTATGGATATGGCGGGTACTATTATCGCTCTGTTGGTATTTAGCTTTTTCCTGGCGCCGGTCGTATCGGATATCGTATATAGATACATTTCTCATTTTTATGCCGCGCGTTTTATCTTTCTTTCTGTGTTTTTTCTTTTTTTGTATATAATTCAATTTCCTTTTCATATCGCGGGATCATTTTTTGTCGAACATAAATTTGGATTGTCAAAGCAAGATATGGGGGGTTGGATCAGGGATGAACTCAAGGCAATAGCAATATCTTATATTTTGTCAAGCGGGTGTATCCTGACTTTTTATGCTATTGTCAGGAATTTCCCAGATATTTGGTGGGTGATCTCGGGGATAGGATGGATATTCTTTTCAATTATTATTTCAAGACTTTTTCCGGTAATTGTTATTCCAATGTTCTTTAAATATTCTCCGATACAGGATAAAGAATTGGAGGATAAAATAATGGTATTAGCTGAAAAAGCGGATATCCCGGTTACGGATGTGTGTAAAATAGATCTTAGCCGAAAAACAGTTAAGGCCAATGCGGCTTTAGTGGGTTTAGGCGCGACGAGGAAAGTTGTATTCGCGGATACTTTGATCGAGAAATTTACTGTAATGGAATCAGGTATTGTAGCGGCGCATGAATTCGGACATTGCAAATACAAACATATATGGAAACTATTTTTTTTCGCGGGAAGCGCTACGATGTCCGGGTTTTTTGCTCTCGCGATCATATCCGATACTTTGACGAAATATTTTGGGGCAAAAGATGTTGCCGATCCGCGTTTCTTAGCTGTCATTTTTCTTCTTGTAACGATCTTTGGCATTTGTCTAAAACCTATTCGAAATCTTTTTTCAAGGATATTAGAAAAGGAGGCGGATAAGTTCGCTTTGGATCTGACAAACAGTTCCTCTGATTTTATATCAGTGATGGAGAAGCTCGCGTCAATTAATCTAGCTGAAACAAATCCGTCATGGATCAAAAAGATCTTTTTCTATGATCATCCTCCTATCGTGGAAAGAATAAGAATGGCAAAAAAATTTAAGCGATAAAGTATGAGGCATGAAGTAAAAAAAAGAACAAGGGTTGGTTTGCGAATTGATAAGATGTATGGGGTACTTGAAGGGCATTTCGGGAATCTTAAATGGTGGCCGGCGAAGTCTTGTTTTGAAGTCATTATAGGTGCTATCCTTACTCAGAATACCGCTTGGGCTAATGTGGAAAAGGCTGTTAAAACTCTCAGCGCGGAGAAACTCTTAGATCCTTATAAGATATTAAAAACGTCTGACAGTAGGTTGGAGGGATATATACGTTCCGCGGGATACAATAAAACAAAAGTGCGAAGATTGAAAAATGTAAGTAGATTTATTATTAACGAGTGTGATGGTGAGATAAGCAGGTTGAAACGTGAAGATATAAATACTATTAGGAAAAAGCTTCTTGAGGTTAAAGGGATTGGTCCGGAGACGGCCGATTCTGTACTCTTATATGTATTAGGTAAACCTGTTTTTATCGCTAGCGCGTACGCAAGGCGCATATTTTTCAGGCATAATTTAGTGGACGAGAACATAACGTATAGAGATCTGCAAGATCTTGTATTTGAAAACTTTCCTAGAAGCAGGAAGAAACTAAACCAGTTTCATGCGCTTATTGTGGAGACAGGTAAAAATTTTTGTAAAAAGAAAAAACCTTTGTGCGCGGAATGTCCGCTTAAGAGTTTGTAGTGTTTACAGAGTTTATGGGTTTTATTGGGTTTTCGTGAAATAGTGGGAGAAAAGGGAGATAATGATAATATGAGTGAAGTAGAAAGAATGAGAAAAGTAGCGATGGAAGCGGCCTTGAAAGCCGGGAAATACGCGCTTAAGCGGTTGGATGGAGTTAAAGAGATATCTCAAAAAGATGGCGTTAATAATTTGGTTACAGATGTAGATAGGTTGTCTGAAAAGATGATCATAGATCATATACATAAAATATTTCCGTCACATTCCATACTTGCTGAAGAGAGTGGGGAGCATGACGGGAAAGGTGAATTTAAATGGATCATTGATCCTCTTGACGGAACAACAAATTATGCTCATGGGTTTCCTGTTTTTTGTGTTTCGATCGGAGTTATTGGCGCGGATGGGAAAAGTAAGATCGGCGTAGTTTATGATCCGTCAAGAAATGAGATTTTTTACGCGGAAGAAGGAGGTGGGGCTTTTCTGAACAAAAAAAATATAAGAGTTTCAACGAAAGAGAGTGTTCAGGAATCCTTGATCGCGACAGGGTTTGCGTACAGTTTGGAAGGGAAGGTATCTAGCATAGATTACTTTCGAACCATACTTAATCACGCTCAAGCTGTTCGCAGGGCAGGTTCTGCCGCTATTGATCTTTGTTATGTCGCTTGTGGTCGGTTTGATGGTTTTTGGGAAATGGGGCTTTCCCCTTGGGATACCGCCGCGGGATATTTGATAGTAAAAGAAGCCGGTGGATCTATCACAACGCTGGACGGAATGGATTTTAATATATTTAGCAAAGAAATAATCTCAACTAATAGTCGTATTCATAAAGAGTTATTAGCCCTATTGAATTTATCTCAAAATTAAACGTGGGGATATGTTTCAAGAAAGTGTATAATGATGTGTGTCTGAAATTATTCCACGTTATTATTTCAAGTTACCATTAACATTTCACTGACCACTATTCATTGTCCACTATTCACCGTTTGCTGTTTACTGTTCACTGTTTACTGTTTTAATGGATAACATGTTGTAATTGAAAGATTTAAAGATAATGTAGTTGTTTTTTTTAATAATCGTAATAAGTTTAACGTTAGTATTTCAAAAAGATAGTTGACATAATGGGGGTTTTGGGGTAAACTCTATTTCGTAAAGAATAAGAAAGCAAGAACCCCATTACATTGTAGGAGAGAGAATGAGATATAGGACTATAATTGAATTAGTTTGTGATGCTTCGGATTCAGAGGATGCCAGTAACATAGCAGGAGACTATCTGAAGGGGGAGATTGATTTTGGTGTTGAGATGAGGTGCAAGACAACATCTTTGTGGGCGCATAGAATGAGAAGGTATACCGCGTCCTGTGCCGCGGTGTTTCTTGTTTTATCAACATTGCTTTTAAAGGTAGGTCCGGTAGAGAACGCGGACGGAACAAAAAGTGGAATGAGAATGGGACTTAAAAATACTTCTACTGTGATCCCCGTTTTAAAGACAAAGCACAAAAATGATTTTAAAGAAGATTGGGATAAAAAGAAACATGAAGCAATGGTTGATTATTTGAAGAAATAATTGATTGAAATATATATGTTGTGAAAAGGAGCCGATAGGCTCCTTTTTTTTTGATGTAAACGAGATGATAATGTATACTGATTGTGATATATTGGTAGGGGAGAGTTTTGACATCATATATGAATAGTGAAGAAAGAGGGGGAGTATGGGGAAGAAACGTAAAAAAGTATACAATGGAAAATTGTTGAAAGTGTTTGAAGATAAGAAGGTGCTTCCTGATGGACGGGTGGCGAAATTTGAAGAAGTAAAGCATCCGGGGGCCGCGCTTGTTATTCCTTTTATTGGTAATAAAATTGTTTTTCTAAGACAATATCGGGGTGTGATCGGTGAATATCTTTGGGAGTTCCCCGCGGGTAAATTGGATCCGAAGGAAACCCCGTATGCTTGTGCTAAACGCGAACTGAAGGAAGAGACGGGGTATGAAGCGAAAAAGATCAAGCGTCTTGGAAAAATATATACGACTCCCGGATTTTGCGATGAAGTAATATATATTTATAGGGCGGAATGTGGTCTGAATTTAAGTGAGACCAACTTGGATGAAGACGAATTTATCGAGGTAAAATTATTTTCCTTGAAGCAGATACGCGAACTATTCAAAAACGGGAAAATAATTGACTCAAAAAGCATTGCCGCGTTGGCATTTGCCAAGATACTGTAACCTGTGGCTTGACTTTCGATTTTATCTCAGATATACTTTGGACTAAAAGAGGGGGTGAGTATGAAAAAGTTATTTATGATAGTGATAATAGTAGCGATTTTATTTAACATAAGTGCTTTTGCGTCTACTAATAAGCCGTTACAGAACCTGGGGGAGGGCTTGGATAATATTGTTTATGGTAAGGTAGAGGTTCCTGACAATATGAACGAAACCAGCACAAAAGGTAGTCCTGCTTTTACGGATTGTACAGATACCACTAAAGATGATGTGGGAAGAGGTATCGCGCGATTTGTTGGTGGTGTTTGGCAAATTGCTACATTCTGGTATCCTGAAAGTTAATTTTTTTAAAGAATACTATTGCAGGGACACGGTACGCCGTGTTCCTGTTTTTTTAGTATTTATTAAATGAAATAGTTTCATCAACAGTTTTTAACTGTTTTTTTTTCGCCGCGGGGTTCCCCGGATAACCCAAAGCTATGACAAGCTCAACCTTTTTATTCCTCGGTATATTTAGGGCTTTTTTTAATTTCTTGTGATTGAACCAACCCAGTATACAGGATCCAATTCCCAGCTCTTGAGCTTGGAGGACAACATGGGAACAGGCAATACCTGTATCAATAAGTCTGAAGTTGGTATTTGTTAATTGTCCCGCAAGCCATGCCGGTCTTTTTATTTTTTCGGAGATTTGGATTATAAACGCGGTAGCGTTACCGGCAAAAGTGTTCAAACTGTATATGCCTGAAAACGCCTCATTTTTAATACTGTTTTTAAGAGCAGGATCATCTACAATAATGAATTTCCAGGGTTGTGAGTTACAAGCTGAAGGAGCGTATCTTGCTGCCTCCGCGCATAATTCAAGATCCTGTCGTGAAATTTTTTGATCTTTGTACGAGCGTGTACTTTTGCGTGTTTTTGCCAGATCCAGAAAAGTATTCATTTCCCCCCCCATAATTGTGTTTGTAGTGTCGATGTCTCTCAACTCTCGGCCATCTTGACTCTTTGCTTTCCTGCCTCTCAACTCTTGGCCACCTTGACTCTTTGATTCTCCAACTCTCTGCCACCCTGACTCTTTGACTCTTTTTTAACCTTTAGACTTTTAAACTGATGTTATTCTAACACAACAAGGCAGTATTTCCAGTAAGGTGTCCAATTATCTTGACACAACTCATAAACTTATATAAATATAGTTTCAGAGGAAAACGAAATGTGATATGATATTACGTAAGCAGGGAGCTGTAGTGTTTAAGTTCGCAGGTGGTAAAAATATAGGAGAGTAATGAAAAAAATAGCTGTAGTGTATTATTCGAAGAGTGGGAATACAAAAAAAATGGCCGAATTTATTGTGGAAGGAGCGAAGAGAAACCCTGATGTTCAGGTTGATCTGGAGAGTGTTGAAAATTTTCCGTTGGAAAAAACTTTAGACTATGATGGATTGATCGTGGGTTCTCCGACATATTACGGTTCAATGGCTTATCAGATAAAACTTTTTTTTGATAATTCTGTTAAATTTCATAGAAAGCTTTCAGGGAAAGTAGGAGCGGCTTTTTCTTCTGCCGCTAATATAGGCGGGGGGAATGAAACGACAATAAACAGTATATTGAACGCGATGCTTATACATGGAATGATAATTCAGGGGAATTGTAAAGGAGATCATTATGGGGTTGTAAGTATAGGACAGCCCGATGATAGAGTAAAAGATCAGTGCGGAGAACTAGGGGAAAGAACTTCTTTTCTTGTGAAACGTTTGTAATTTAGTGTATGTTGTTCAATCTGAAAATGGGTTTGAATTAATCGAAAGGAGAGACCTTGAGAAAGACTTTTGTGTTGGATACCAATGTGTTGCTGCATAACCCAAATTCGTTGATCTCTTTTGAAGACAATATTGTTCTACTTCCGATAGAGGTTCTGGAGGAGCTTGACAGATTCAAAAGGAATCATGACGAGAAAGGGAGAAACGCGAGGATCGTAATACGCATGCTTGACGAGTTTCGTGAAAAAGGAGAACCGGGAGAAGGGTTTCCTTTAGATAACGGGGGCGTACTTAGAATAGTGATCGGTATAGACGACAGGAAGGTAGAGAAATTAGGTCTATCAAAAAATCTCATAGATAACAGGATCTTGCTTGCCGCGTATGAATGTAAACAGAAAGGTGAGACTGTAATTTTTGTATCCAAAGATATTAACGCTAGAATAAAAGCTGACGCGATAGGTATTCCAAGCGTTGATTTTGAAAAGCAAAAAGTCGATTTTGAACGTCTTTATAGCGGTTGGCATACTATGGAAGTCAGTAGAGATGAGATAGACGCTTTTTTCGCGAAAAAGGAACTCAAGGTAGGGGAAGCGGAGTTTTTGCCCAATGAATTCGCTCTTCTAGTGGATAAGAATAACCCGAAACATACAGCTATTGGCAGATATAAAGAAGACCCCGGGGTTTTAATGCCTTTGATATTCAATAAAACCCATTTGATGTCGCTTAGACCCAGAAATAAAGAGCAGTCAATGGCTATAGAGTTGTTACTGAACAACGATATAGATCTGGTTACGCTTGTAGGGCCTGCCGGGACAGGAAAAACTTTACTCGCGATCGCGGCAGGTCTTCAAAAAGTGGTTCGGGATAAATCATTCGCGGGACTTTTGATCTCACGTCCGGTGATGCCGTTGGGTCGAGATATTGGTTATCTTCCCGGAACTAAAGAAGAAAAACTTGAGAATTGGATGGGACCTATATTTGATAATCTTGAATATATATTCAATGGTGAAAAAAAAGATAAGGACGGTCAGTCGAAATCGCTTATTGAAAAATATATAAAGAGTGAGATAATAGAACTCGAAGCGATGACGTTTATGCGTGGACGAAGCATTCCGAACAGGTTTATGATAATTGATGAGGTTCAGAATATGACGCCTCATGAAGTAAAAACCGTTATTAGCCGTGTAGGTAATAATACAAAAATGGTTCTTACCGGAGATCCTTATCAGATAGATAATCCTTATCTTGATTCAGCTAGTAATGGATTGACTTATTGTGTGGAAAAAATGAAGGGGCAGAAGTCGTTCGGCCATATGACTTTTTCTCGAAGTGAAAGGAGTCCGTTGGCTTCACTCGCCGCGGAGCTTTTGTGATGAATAGTAAAATTTCAGTTTTCATTATTGTTTTATTGTTTTTTCAGGGGTGTTTTGGCGGGTCGCCGGCATCGGCAAAAACTGAAACTTCCGGTCACAAAAAAATCAAATATGTTAAGTCTAAACATGGATTAGGTACGCTCATGAAAATAAGCGGGGATCGGGGAAAGATGATTCGCGAGCTTAATAAGGATACCAAATGTTTTGAAAAAATATCAAAAGCTATAAAAGATTCTAATATCAAAGTTGGAGCTGCCGCGAAAGATATAAGAAAAAAATACGGAGATCCGGTCGTTGTAGTTCAGGAAGATAGTTCTGAAAGTTCAACCCGGTGGGTGTATAAACCCGGTACGGGATCATTTTTTGAGGGGAAGAAAGCTTGTCTTGTTTTCAATAAAGAAGATTGTCTGGAAAGGTTTAGTATTGTTGATGATGAGAAGTAGTTTCGTTCTTGTATCCTAGTACAAGTCTTGTCTTTGTTGTCCTTCCCGGGGCGAAAAATTATTTTATCATGGCGTAGGTACGATTTCCCCTGTATTCTTTGTACATTGCTTCAACTATTAGTTCCGCGGGTTTATTCTGAGGAGTGAATTGTCTGTTATGTTTACCTCCGGCTTTTACATTTGTATCCCATTTCCACCAATATACTCCCGCAAACCATGGTTCGTTCCAGATGGTATCAAAGAAGGCTTTATAACATTTTGCCTGCATTTCCTGATCGGCATTTCCTGATGTACCGCTTTTCCATGGATTATTCGGAGCTGAGGAGGTGCTGGCATAACCTAGTTCTGTGAATAAAATAGGTTTATTGACTATAGAATGCCAGGCGGAGATCTCACTTGTCCAGCGTTGCCATCCTTGTTTAAGGTCATTGACCGATGGGTTTTCCTTATATGTGAGAGGGAAATAAGCGTCAATACCTACAAAATCCAAGGTTTGCCAAAATTTTATATTTTTATAATTATCCCAATTTGCCGCGTAAACAAGTTTGCCCCGATAAATTTTTCGTATGGAAGAAATAATATCCAACCATTTTTCGGTTTTTTGTGACGCGAAAGAAAGTTCAGTGCCTATGCAGAGTATTTTGACGTTAGACTGTTCCGCTAAATGGGCGTAGGTGAGTATGAGTTTTTTGTAATCGGAAAACCATTTGTTCCAGTCTTTATCGGACGCGAATCCTATATCCGCACGCCAGTAAGTACCATTATCTTCATTTATGAGGTCTATATGTGGTTTAAGCAGAACTTCAAGTCCGAGTTTATGGCTTTTGGCTATAACATGTTTCATGCTCTTTTTACTAGGGGTTCTGTTGGTACGAAGTATTTCTGTTGAGTTGTATTTTTGCTGGTAGTGTGTTGGGCAAATCGCTAAATATTCAACTCCAAGTGACGCGAGTTTTTCCAACGACCTGTCAGAATAGTGGGAAGCAAAGCTGTCTTTGTTCCAGGTTATATAGCACATACCCTTTTGAGGAGCCAAAAAACCCAAAGAGGTTCCTATTGAATGAACGGATAGGGGGGCCAACATAAAGGATACCAAAGTTATTAGCAAAACAACATTGCGAATAACTTTTTTTGTAACACAAATAACCATTCTTAATCTCCTTTTTGAAAAAAACCCTATTCGATAAAGGCAAAATTATCGATATAGGGTACAAAAAGCTTGATCATGAATGGTAATTTGACAGATCAAATTCGGTAGTCTGACAACCATGTCCCCCAAGGGGAGAGTTAGGCTCAAGATTTTGCGACCCCATTCTTTCGAATGGTTTGCCATGTACAGTATTATTGAATACGGCACATGATCCGGTATAAGCATTTTCCGGATCTTTATCGTTTGATAGTTACATATGAAAGAACAATGAACCCTCAATATCTAGTTTAATGGTAAATAAAATGAAAACAAGATGTTGAAACCGCCTTTTTTATAGTTAACATTGAATGGTTTTTTTTGTCATTAGGGGTGTCTTTTTGTATAATTTTATGAGGTGCTTTCAATATTTAGATCATAAAGATCATATAAAAACAGGAGGAAAGATGGGGAGTGATTATATAAATTTGACACGAGGAGGAAGAGACAAACTTTGTGAAGAACTAGATAGTCTTAAGGGAGACAAGCGAAGAGAGATCGCTAAGGCGTTGGATGAGGCCAGGTCTCATGGAGATCTTAGTGAAAATGCCGAATATGATGCCGCGAAGGAAGCGCAGGCTATGAATGAAAGAAGAGTTTCAGAACTCGAAGATATACTTATACGGGCACGGTTGATAGATGAGACTAAGATTTCAAAAGATGAAGCTTTGCTGTCGGCAACAGTGACGGTAAGGGATTTGGGGTCCGGGGAGGAGTTTGATTATATGCTTGTATCTGAGGAAGAGTCCGATTATGATATGGATAAGATATCAATTACGTCTCCGGTAGGTGAAGCTATTCTGGGACATAAAGTCGGGGATATTGTTGAAATACAGATCCCGGCGGGTATTCTTAAGTATGAGATAATGAAGATATCATGATCAAGAATGGTTTCTAATAAAAAAAAGTGCAAAAAATTTATATTGATACCGTTGATGGCAGCTGTAGTGTATTCGTTGTCGCCCCTGGTTTCTTTTTGGCTTACGGGAGAAGTTCCTAAGCCGAAGTCGAATAATGAAATAATTGAAGAACTTAAGGATAACAAAGGAGTTTATTTCTCTTTTATTGTTATGGGGGATAATCATTTCGGTCTTGTCTTTAATGACGTGGCTACTCTTAAAGAGATATGGCATATCTGATAATGTTGAGAAGAATATTTCAGATGAATTATCTAAATTGAAAATGCGCGATCTTGTCGCGCGGATGAAGAAGAAAATAACAAAGAAAGAACTGAATTACATGATATAACAAGGTCGTAGTTTTGCCAAAGGTCCTCCAAAGTCGGGCTAACGGACCAGCCTTCGGATGACATGGGTTGTAATAGTTTATAGTTTGTGATCAATATAACTCCAAACTAACAAAGGAGAGAAAAATGGGAGACAAGAAATTTAAAAAAGGAACATTAGGACTTCACTCGGGATATACGCCTGATCCGGAAACCGGCGCGAGAGCGGTACCTATATATCAAACCACATCATACGTGTTTAAAGATACGGAAGACGCGGCAGAATTGTTCGCGTTGAAAAAATTCGGTAATATTTATACACGGCTGATGAATCCTACCAATGATGTTTTAGAAAAGAGGGTGGCCGCCCTGGAAGGCGGGAGTGCTGCTGTAGTAACTTCTTCCGGCCAGGCGGCGATTACGTTATCTATACTCAATGTTGCTTCAAGTGGTGATGATATTGTCGCTTCAAGCAGTTTGTATGGGGGGACGTATACACTTTTCAGGTATACTTTGCGTAAGCTCGGTATAAATGTTATTTTTGTAGATTCTACGGATCCTGAAAATTTCAGGAAGGCGATAACCGCGAAAACAAAAGCGGTATATGCGGAAACATTAGGTAACCCCAAATTGAATCCGTTGGATATCGAAAAAGTTGCCGGCATAGCTCACGAAAACAAAATTCCATTTATTATTGATAATACTGTTGGTACGCCTTTTTTGGTTAATCCTATCGAATATGGAGCGGATGTAGTTGTACATTCTTCCACTAAGTATATCGGTGGTGCCGGAACATCTCTTGGTGGGGTGATAGTGGATAGCGGGAAGTTTGATTGGGCAAACGGTAACTTTCCGCAATTTACCGAACCCGATCCCAGTTACCATGGAATAAAATTTTATGAAAAATTTGGTAATATTCCGGGTTTGGGGAATATTGCCTTTGCTATAAAAGTCAGGGTCAGTCTTTTGAGGGATATAGGTCCGTGTCAAAGTCCTTTTAACGCTTTTTTGACCTTATTGGGATTAGAGACGTTACATTTGAGAATGCCAAAACATAGTGAAAACGCTTTAGCGGTAGCAAAATTTCTTAAAGGGCATAATAAAGTAACATGGGTGAATTATCCCGGTCTTGAAGATCATCCGCAGCATGATCTGGCGAAAAAATATTTTAAAGAAGGATGGTATTCCGGGATTCTTGGATTTGGAATAAAAGGCGGACTTGACGCGGGCAAGAAATTTATAAATGCTCTTGAACTTTTTAGTCATCTGGCAAATATAGGTGACGCGAGAAGTTTAGCCCTACATCCGGCTTCGACAACACATCAGCAGCTTTCAAGAGAAGAACAGGAGTCCGCGGGGGTAACGGAAGACTTTGTACGTCTATCTATAGGAATTGAAGACGTAGAAGATTTGTTTGCGGATCTCGAACAAGCGTTGGCGAAGGTTTAGAGTTATGTAAGAGTACGGCACGTTCTGCTACTACGATATAACGGTCATTTTTTACCTCAGGCGGATCCGGGGTAATTGTTATGTTGTAAAAATTAAGGGGACAACTATGAAAATATATGATGATATTACACAAACTATAGGGAATACTCCGTTGATAAGATTGAATGAGATGGGCAAGGGGCTTCCCGGTAAAATACTTTTAAAGGCCGAATTTTTCAATCCTCTCGCCAGTGTTAAGGATCGCATAGGTATTGCTATGATCAACGCGGCTGAGAAGATGGGAAAGCTAACGAGAGATTCAGTTATTATCGAGTCTACCAGTGGAAATACCGGAATAGCGCTTGCTTTTATAAGCGCGGCAAGAGGATATAGGTTGATCTTAACTATGCCTGATACTATGAGTGCTGAACGTTGTTCACTGTTAAAGGTTTTAGGCGCGGAACTTATTTTGACCCCCGGAGAGAAAGGGATGAAAGGTGCTGTTGAAAAAGCTGAAGAACTGGCGGGGAAGATAGAGAATTCTTTTGTTCCGCGGCAGTTCGATAATCCGGCCAATCCCCGGGCACATAGGGAAACCACGGCTCTTGAGATATGGAACGATACCGACGGGAAAGTGGATTTTTTTGTAGCGGGTGTCGGCACCGGGGGAACGCTTACCGGTGTGGGTGAAGTGCTTAAAGAAAAAAATTCCAAAGTAAAGATCATCGCGGTAGAACCCAAAGACGCTGCTGTTATTTCGGGCGGAGAACCGGGGGCGCACAAGATCCAGGGTATTGGCGCGGGATTTGTTCCTAAAGTCTTGAAAAAAGAGCTGATTGATGAGATAATAACCGTCGCCGACGAGGAAGCCGGTGAGTGTGCGCGAAAACTTGCCAGAAAAGAGGGTTTGTTGGTAGGGATATCCTCCGGAGCCAATTTGGCGGCAAGTATTAAGTTGGCATCAAAAGAAGAAAATAGGGGAAAGACAGTCGTTACCGTGTTGTGTGATACCGGTGAGAGATATTTGAGTACATGGTTGTTTCAGGAGTATCTTAAGTAGAGAGCGATATGATAATAAAAAAAAATGAAGAAGAAAAACAGTGGCTTGTAGATACGAAATATTACAACCTGCCTAAAGATGAATATTTTAAGTTGGAAAGCGGGTTGCGTTTGCCGGAGCTTAAACTCGCGTATGAAGTATACGGCGAGCTTAATGACGCGAAAACGAACGCGGTGCTTATATGTCACGCGCTTTCAGGGAACGCGCATGCCGCGGGATATCATGCCGGAGAGAAAAAGCCGGGATGGTGGGATGATATGATAGGCCCGGGGAAAGCGTTTGATACGAATGAATATTTTATTATATGTTCCAATGTTTTGGGAGGATGCAATGGTTCAAGCGGACCGAATACCATAGATCCTACTGTGGGCAAGCCCTATGGATTGAGTTTTCCCATAATATCGATCAAAGATATTGTTAACGCTCAGAAAAAACTTATAGAATTTTTAGGCATAAAAAAATTGCTTGCTGTTTGCGGTGGTTCTATGGGGGGGATGCAGGCTTTGCAATGGGCGGTAGCTTATCCTGAAACGGTTTTTTCGTGTATACCGATCGCGTCTACATATAAACATTCCGCTCAACAAATAGCTTTTGATGAAGTCGGCAGACAAGCTATAATGGCTGATCCCGCGTGGGATGGGGGGAATTATCATGAAAAAGAACATCCCTCCGCCGGACTTTCTGTAGCGCGTATGATAGGGCATATAACATATATGAGCAATGATTCCATGGAAAAGAAATTTGGGAGGGTTCTCAAAAAAGAAAAACTAGGGTATGAATTTACCGCTGAATTTGAAGTGGAGGGGTATCTTCGGTACAGGGGTGATAGTTTTGTGAAAAGGTTTGACGCGAACTCTTATTTATATCTTACAAAAGCTATGGACTATTTCGATCTACAGCAGAACAAAAAATTATCAGAAGCGTTCAAAAAAGTGAAGTCGCGTTTTTTGATCATTGCTTTCAGTTCAGATTGGCTTTACCCTCCGTACCAGTCGAAAGAGATCGTTAAAGCTTTAAAAATGAATGGAGCGGATGTTACATATTGTGGGATCAGTTCAGACTATGGGCATGACGCGTTTTTATTAGAATTTGGAGAAGAGACTAAATTGATAAAACATTTTTTAAACAGTACAAAGAAAAAATTGGAAAAATAGGTATGACGGGTAAACCTAAAGAAGAATTGAGGCTGGATCATCAAGTTATAGGTGATATGATAGAAAAAGGTTCCACTGTGATCGATATGGGCTGCGGAGACGGGGATCTATTGAGATATTTGATCATGAACAAGGGGATCAAGGGGAGTGGTGTGGAGATCAGCGAAGAGGCCATTTATAAATGTGTGGAAAAGGGTCTTAGCGTTTCTCATGGAGATATTGACTCAGGGTTAAAAGAATATCCTGACAAGATGTTTGATTATGTTATATTTAACCAAACAATGCAGCAGGTGCATCATCCTAAAGAGGCGATATTGGAGGCCCTAAGGATAGGTTCTAAAGTAATAATAGGGTTTCCGAATTTTTGTTATTTGAACGCGCGATTGCAACTTTTTTTCGCGGGACACGTACCCGTAACCGCGTCTCTGCCGTATTCGTGGTATAATACGCCCAATCTTCATTTTTTAAGTATTAAGGATTTTGAAAATTTCTGCAAAAAGCAGGATATAACCATTGAGAACGGTGTTTTTTTGACTAATAAAAAGACAATAAAGATATTACCAAATCTTTTCGCGTTGAACGCGATATTTCAGATCTCTAAAAAATAATTTTTTAATCTCAATTATATTATGCCGAAACAAGAGAACAAGGATCCATTCCAGGGTCACTATGATCAATTAAATGATGAGCAGAAAAAAGCTGTTGATACTCTTGAAGGTCCGGTTCTGGTATTAGCGGGTCCGGGGACGGGGAAAACTCAACTTTTGTCCGTTCGCACGACGAATATACTCCGCACAAGAAAAGTTGATCCGGAGAATATCTTGATACTTACTTTTACTAATGCCGCCGCCGGGGCTATGAGGGAGCGTCTTGCCCGTATAATCGGTCCGGAAGGGTATAATGTAGAGATCGAGACGTTTCACAGTTTTGCCAATTCTATTGTTTTGGAATCCGAAGGAGCTCTAAAATATATTAAAGATAAGATAGAAATAAGTGAAGTTGAAAAGGTTCGCGCGATAGAGTATATTCTGGATAATGTGAAAGAAGTTCAGGGTTTGAGGCCCTTTGGGGCTCCTTATATACACAGAAAAGAGATAGAAAAGCGGATAAGTGAGCTTAAAAACGAGGGTATTTCTCCTGCTAATTTTAAATACAGCATCAAAGGTCTTGTTCCTGACGGTGTCAATATAGAGGATAAACATATACCAAGATTAAGATCCCTCGCGGTTATATATGAGACTTATGAGAAATTAAAAGATTCTAAATCCGATCTTCTTTTTGATGAAAGAGGACGCGTAGATTATGATGACATGATACTTGTCGCGATAGACGCCCTAAAAAACGAGAAAGATCTTTTTGATCATTTTAGAGAGAGATATAAATATATAATGGTGGATGAATATCAGGATACGAATGGTGCTCAGTTAGAACTGTTATTTTCCATAATCGATCAGGGGTCTGCCAATGTATGCTGTGTGGGAGATGATGATCAAGCTATATATCGTTTTCAGGGAGCGACATTGTCAAATTTTCGTACTCTTAAAGAAAGATTTCCTGACTTGGAAACTATTGCTTTGAAAAATAATTATAGATCTACGGGTGAAATAATAAGTGTATCGGACAGGATCATAACAGAACTTCCTCAGGGAGAACGTATAACGATCAAAAAACTGGTAAGTAAAAAAGAGTATGATAAGAAGAGTATAGAGGTTACGGAATTTTTGACTGAAGAGGAAGAATTAGGTTTTATTGTCAGCGAAATTCATCGTTATGAGGAGATCATTAAAAAAGATAGGTCTTTGACTGAAGAGGAAAGAGAAAAGCCCTTCAATAATGTCGCTATTCTTGTGCGTAAACGCGCGCATATATTGAAAGTGGTAGATGCTTTATTGAAAGCGGGCATTCCTTACGCGACAGACGGTGGTGAGAATATCAGACGTGAAAAACGGGTTCGACAGATATTAGACGTACTTGAACTCGCGAGGGCGGGGACTGAAGACGTTCAGAGAAAGACCGCGCTTTTATACAGAGTGTTGACGTCGGATTATATCGGCGCGGCACATTCGGACATATTAAATTTTATCGGATTTGTGCTGAATAAAAGATCTTCCCGAAAGAATGTCGGTTCAAAGGTATTTCTGAAAACAAATTTATTTCAACAATTTCAGGAACATTTTGGAAATTTCGAAACAGATGATAACGGGGAATTGCTCGCACCGGAACAAGCGGATTCTTATGGATTGTCTATAGTTAAAGATTTGGAACTTAAGGATCCTAACGCGCTTCACCGGGCGGCATGGGCAATAACGAGGTTAGTTACCGACAGCAACAGTCGTCCCGTACATGATATTTTGATGAGATATATAAAGGACGTGTCTTTGTACCGATTTATATTGAAGAGATATGAAAAGGATAAAGTTTTAAGGGTGCGCGCGCTCAGATCTTTAGTGTCGTTCGTTAACATGGTAAAAAAATCCGACATGGCGGACCCTGCTTTAGGTTTAGACGATTTCATGAAAGAGTTAGAGCTGCGTGAGATACATGGAATGCCAATACAGGGGGAATTAGAGACATTGAGCCAAGATGGAGTTAGAGTGTATACCGCGCATAAAGCAAAGGGGCTTGAGTTTTATACGGTGTTCCTGCCATTTTGTTTGCAGCAGAAAAGTTGGCCTTTAAGGCGAAAATCCGATGTTATACCGCTTCCTCCTGATATTTACAAAAATAAAGAACGTGTGGATGAAAAGAAAAAAGTTAAGCTGTTGGATTTTTATGACGAATTGAGGCTTTTTTATGTGGCGACTACACGCGCTAAAGCACATCTTGTATATACGGCAGCTCCACAAGGAAAAGTTATTGTGAGTCCGTTCCTGGGGTATTTGGAGATAGAAGCCAAACAGGGAACCCCACAGGATGAGGAGAAGTTTCTTGGAGATTATCTGGAAGTTAAAACAGAAGAAGATCCTTTTGAAGGAACCGGTGATGTTCTCAGGGATATTGTTTCACAAATAACTTTGAACCCGACCAGCCTTAATAATTATATATCATGCCGAAGAAAATTTTTATATGATAACGTGCTCAGGCTTCCCGGAAAAAAGAATCAGCATCTTGTTTTCGGTAATTGCGCGCACAAAGCGCTTGAGGATGTTTATGCTCTTTTTATGACCAAAGGTGTGTTCCCTGGTTTTTCCGTGTTTAAAGAAGCTTTTATTTTTGAATTAAAGTATCAGGGCGCTAATGAAGAAATAAGAACGTGGTGTAAGGATCGTCTGGAAACTTTAAAGAAATGGTATCAGAGTGAATCAAGGATACCTGTTATGCCTGTCGCGTTGGAGAATAAGCTTGAAATATCTTTATCGAAAGGGTTGTTTTTCAGGGGAACGTTTGACAAGATAGAGCAAGAGGATGCGGGGAGTATTCGAGTTGTGGATTATAAAACAGGAAAACCTGATAAGCATATTAGAGCTATGGCGATGACCCGGAGTTTATCAGACTACAAATGTGATGATTACTATCGCCAATTGATAGCATATAAACTTTTGTATGAACGGGCCGCGGATACTAAAGACAAGGGGATTGTAACAAAAGGTGTTTTACAGTTTTTGGAGCCTGTAGGGACGACAGTAAAGAAATACGATATGGAAAAAGGGGACTACAAAAATGTATGTGTTGATCTTACTAATGATATGGTAAGGGAACTTGAAAGTGTTATAATCGGATGTTGGAAAAATATACAGGGATTAAAATTTGATAAATTGGCCGAACGTGATGAAAAAGATAGATGCGGAAGGTGCGAGTATGACAACATTTGTTGGAGCAGTATGTAGTATGTGGTGAATAGTAGGTGGACTGCTTGAGAAAAAGCGATAGTTTTTTATTGAAGAGTAGAGTTCATAATACTAAATGCTGAGTGCCGCGAATGCATAAAATGGAGGGAACATGGAGAAAAAATTCATAAATGATTTTAAAGTGAATGAACAGGTTGATTCGTTTTTTATGTTGAGGAAGAAGAATCTTAAGCTTACGAAATATGACAAATCTTATCTCGAGATAAGTTTAGCCGATAAAACGGGCAGCATAGAGGGAAGATTGTGGGATAACGCGGATAAATTTAATGAGGTTGCTGAAACCGGGGATGTTATCCGGGTTGTTGGTACTGTGGATAAGTTTCGCGAGGAAAAACAGCTTAAAATAGATTCGATGACAAAAGCTGATGATAGGGCTTTTAGATACGAAGATATGGTAAGGGTAGCCGAGAATAGAGACGGAATTTATAAAAACATTACATCATATTTAGCGGATATTAAAAATCCATGGATATCTTTGCTGTCTAAAAAGTTTGTCGGGGAAGAAGATCTCATGGATAAGTTTAAGGGTGGTCTTGGCGGTAAAAGCTGGCATAATGCTTACATCGGAGGTCTTATGGAACATACATATGAAGTGATGTATGTTGTGGACAAAATGTGCGGTTTGTACCCGGAAGCGGATAGGGATGTTTCCCTGTTCGGAGCTTTTATTCATGACATCGGTAAGGTATGTGAACTTGACCCAAAAAAACAGGAATATACTATTGAGGGAGGGCTTTTGGGGCATATAGCCATTGGATACAGGATGCTTAGTGAGAAAATATGTTCAATACGGGATTTTCCCGAGGATTTGCGTTTGCGTTTGGAACATATCATATTGAGTCACCATGGAGAGTACGAACAGCAGTCTCCCGTACTTCCCAAAACACTGGAAGCGACTATTGTGTATCAAACAGACGAGCTTGTGTCGCAGGCTAACGCGATAAAAGAGATACAAAATGCTCAGAGTGAAGATGGGAAGGTTTGGAGTAATTTTGTTTTTATTAAAGGGAGAAAATATTACATCAAAGAAGCGCACGGAGAAGATTGGACAAAAACCGACCCCGGACGGGATACGGACAACTCCGAGAGTAAGTTGAACTCCGATAAAAGCGGTTCGCGGGAAGATCTGTTCGCGGCGTAAGGTAGATATGGAACATGAAGATTTTGAAAAACTAGCTATGATGGCGATTGAAGGTTTGCCCAGGATATTTAAGGACAGTCTTGAAAATGTAGACGTAGTTATCGAGGAGGAGCCTGATAAGGAACAGAGGAAATATGTGGATCCGTTTCATAGGTGTATGGTACTGGGTCTATATCAAGGTGTTCCTTTATCCCGAAGGAATCAGTATTATGGTATGGTTCTGCCTGATAAAATATCTATTTTTCGGAAAAACATTGAAAAAGTATGCAGGACAAATGACGATATCGTACGCCTGGTAACACACACAGTTCAACACGAACTTGCGCATCATTTTGGAATATCAGACGATAGGTTAAAAGAGTTAGGGGTATATTGATCGCTTGGCCTTTGACTAATGGTTTTGCTCAGGAGATCTTGGCGTTTTCTCAGTGTGGGTATTTGGTGTTTAGTGTTTAGTATTTGGCATGCTGAAT
>JAGLIU010000070.1 GCA_023142805.1 Candidatus Omnitrophota bacterium
ACTTGAAGGGGAGAGAAAATAAGGATAATGTGATAAAAGTTCGCAAAATAATGGCAGTATTTACCATATGTTGTATGACAGCGACGGTTCCGGCATGCACTCCCAGTTTTCCTAAAGAGAAATTGGCACCTTCTCTGAAGGCGCTTTGCCGGGAGGAGTATAATATGGAGATTGATGTCGCCGTGTTGGGGAATACACTGGGAATATATTATCCTATGAAAGGGTTGCTGGATCTGGGGATGGGGATAAGCTCAGAGGCTTGGGAGGCTATAAGTGACTTGTTGTTTGTAGCGTCAAGAGTGGTATTAAGTACCGACGCGGACATAAAATACTATTGCATAATCGCGCAGGACGCGAAATTCCCCGAGTTGCAGGTGGTTCTCATAAAATATGTTGATGACGTAAAAAGAAGCATGGTGCGTAATATATCGAGGAATGAATCTTTTAAAAGAACCCTTTTGAGTATCAACCTTACGCCCCAGGCGGAAAAAGAAAGATCAGTACAGAATGTTTTGAACAGGCTTGGTGTTGATGAAACTACCCGGCGAAAAGTATTAGAAGATTTTTTTAAAAGCCAGCCTACGAGATTAAGTGACATAGGGTACTGGAGAAACGAATTCTATTTAAAAGAAATAACAAAGGAAGAGTTTCTCGCGGAACAAATAGCGAGCAGAATAAAAATGGAGTTTAAAACAAAAAAAGACCTTGTGGAACTCTACAAATACATTAATGCCGAAAGCGAATATATTTCTAAAGACGAAACAGGGACTTTTTATATAAAATTCAAGATACTGGAACAATCCGCGAAAAAGTCTGTAGAAGAAATGAACAAGAAAAAAGTTGAAAAGATAATGCGGGTAGTCAATGAAGTGGTTTATGGCTATAAATTTCAGAATTTTGATTTTTTAATAATGGAAGATCAATTAGAAAATGTTAAGATTCTGGCGGAGGGAAAAGATCTGTACGCGCTGCATAAAAATAAACACCTGCAAATAGAGAACATAGTTGAGAGTCCGCCGGAATACTTTTAAGCTGCGATATGACTACCGAGTTTGATTTTCTTTCCAGGAAAGACGTTAGCGGGAGTCGCGAACTTAATAAAAGGAGCAAGTTTATGAGTGGAGAGACAATGACAAAAGAGGCGACAAGGGACGGTTTTGGAAAAGCGTTACTTACGCTGGGAGAAAAAAACAAAGATGTAATAGTATTATCCGCGGATCTTACGGAATCTGTAAGAGCTAATTGGTTTAAAGAGAAATATCCTGAAAGATTTGTAAGTCACGGTGTCGCGGAACAAGATATGATAAGCGCGGCAGCGGGTTTCGCGTTATCCGGCAAAGTTCCATTTGCCTGTACTTTCGGAGCGTTCGCGAGCGGAAGAGCATGGGATCAGGTAAGAATATCTGTAGCGTATATGAACCTTAATGTAAATATTGTCGGAAGTCACGGCGGGATATCCGTCGGAGAAGACGGCGCGACACACCAGGCTTTGGAAGAGATCACATTAATGAGGGTTATACCTCATATGACAGTAGTAGTACCCGCGGATTCTAAAGAAGCGTATGAAGCCACAATACAAGCGGCAGAGATGTCTTCCCCGGTATATCTCAGGCTGGGAAGAGCAAAAGTACCGTTTCTT
>JAGLIU010000071.1 GCA_023142805.1 Candidatus Omnitrophota bacterium
TTCTTTTTTCGCTTCATCATTTTTTCCTTGTGCTTGATATATATCTCCAAAATGCTCGAGAACAACCCCATCCCCGGGCAAAAACATTACGGCATTTTTTATTTCCTCCAAAGCTTTATCAAAATCTCCTTTTTTATAATATGCCCAAGCTAAACTGTCCAGATATGCCCCATTTTTCGGGTCTTTTTCCAATGCTTTTTTTATCAACATAATGGCGCGCTCTAAATTTTCGCCCCTTTCAGCATATACATACCCCAAATAGTTATATATTTCCGCTGAAACTGTGTCTTTGAGACCGACCATTTCTTCTAACAACTCAATAGCTTCTTCCCTTTTTCCCGAATGATCAAGCACCGCGGCAAGATAAAACTTGTATTTAATATTTCCGGGAGCTTTTTTACAAGCTATACCATAAGACTTAACAGCTTTAGCGTATTCATTTTGCACATCCCACAAATACCCGAAACTCGCGTAGACCACAGCTTCTTCTACTCCATTATCCAATGCGCGTTTTAGAATATTTTTCGCTTGTTCATATTTTTTTTGAGCTAGGTATATGCTAAAACTTCTCAAATATACCTCGGGGAGAGCCGGCTCTAATTCAATGGCTTTTTCATTTATCTCAAGAGCTTTTTTCAGTTTTCCGTTTTTTTTATAGACCTGTCCCAGCCGAATATAAGCTTCTCGGTTTCTGGGATTGATCTCTATAACTTTTTTGTATCGTTTCTCCGCCTTTTTCAGTTTTTCGTCTATCTCATAAATAAATCCCAGAACAAGCTGTGCTTCCCAATACTCGGCATCAACCTCTATCGCTTTTTTGAGTTTTTCTTCAGCTTTGTCTAAAAAATCTAACTTACTATAGATCACACCAAGGTTAAAATACAAATACGCGTCATTATCCCTTATCCTGAGGATCTTTTCATATATTTCCGCGGCTTTATCGAGTTTGCGCTGGGCTATGAAAAAATCCGATAAAAATGTTAATGCTTTGAGATTATCCGGATCATATTTTAGAGCTTCTTTATGCTTTGTCGCCGCCTTTTTAAACTCACCTCTCGCGGTGTGAACCACCGCAAGGAGAAGATGCGCTCTAGCGTTATTGGGATCGATCTTTGCCGCGTTGTTTAATGCCTCTTTAGCCTCATCAAGCCGGCCCAGAAGCATCAGATCCGCGCCAAGTTTCATATATATTTCCGTGCTATCGTCTTTATTTTTTAGCGCTTTTTCGTATTCTTCAACAGCTTCTTTGATATCTCCATAGTTATCATATACCGCGCCCATCGTATAATGAGCCAGCGCATTCGAAAACAGGACTACGTCGGGCGACCCCCGCCTGCTCCTATTGATAACAACGTCTTCCGCCTCAGCATCAGTGGAGAAACCCAAAACACCTACAGGGAAAATAACCCAAGAGAAACACATGCTAACAAGAACAACTATACGTACCAATTTTATACTTTCCTCTTTTTGTGACGATCTCTTCTCATTCTCTTTTTTCTTTTATGTCTTTTTACTTTTTTTATTTTTCTCTTCTTCCCACAGGGCATGTCTTCTCTCCACCTCCTTCGCATTAGTTTATGGTTCGTAAATTTTAACTCATAGTTTGTAAGATAACTGTAATCCGTCTTTATTTTTTCTACGACTCTGAACTATACACTGATCGCTAGTATATTACTTTATTTAAAGGGTACTCTATAAATCCTTGTGCCCCGGCTTTACGCAATGCCGGGATCAGTTGTTTAACGTCTTCTTCATCAATAACTGTCTCAATATCCACCCATTCTTTATCAAAAAGCCGCGCGATAGTAGGCGTTTGAAGTGCCGGTAATATGGCTATTATCTTCTTCACGTCTTTTTCTTTCGCGTTCATCTTAATCCCCACTTTACCCTCGGCCAGTATCGCTCCCCCCAAAAGAAGCACCATTCGTTCTATTTTTTCTTTTTTCCAAGGATCTTTCCATGCTTTTTTATTCACTATAAATTGTGTTGTAGATTCACATAAAGTCTCTACTATTCTTAACCCATTCGCTCGCAGGCTATTTCCCGTCTCAGTAACTTCAACAATAGCGTCTATTCCCATCTTAGGCTTAACTTCTGTCGCTCCCCAGCTAAACTCAACCTCCGCTTTGATCCCTTTTTTCTTAAGATACCTTTTTGTGACCTTGACAAGTTCGGTCGCTATTTTTTTCCCTCCCAGATCTTTTACGCTTTTTATGCCGGATTCATTAGGAACCGCCAACACCCATTTTACCGGCTTCATGCTCCTTTTCGCATAAACAAGTTCCGCCACACGTTCAACATCCGACGCGTTTTCCTCTACCCAATCGTTCCCGGTTATTCCACAATCTATTATCCCATCTTCTACATAACGTGACATCTCTTGAGCCCGGAATAAGACTACTTCTATTTCGTCGTCGTCAATGTCAGGAAAATAGGATCTGGACGAAACTTTTATCTTATATCCCGCTTTTCCAAATATCCTTACGGTACTTTCTTGAAGACTTCCCTTTGGTATCCCTAGTTTTAATTTTTTCCCCATTTTTCCCCGTTTGTTTATTATGTCCCGTCACCTTACTGCCCCTACCCGGACAACACACACCACCGGATACCTCTTATCCGCGTTTCTTTTTCAAAATACACACAAAAACACTTCCGACAGTCCTATGACTTATTTATAGAAAAGCCCACCCTTCCCCTGCTCTTATAGTCGGGGCTACTTCACGATCCACATTACTTCTTTTCCAAATAACCACCTCATAAGGAAAATTTGGACACTTCGAATGGGTAAATTGTATATCAATTATAATATATAGTCAAGAAAGATAATCCAGCGCTGAACACTCCAATATCAAATATTAGTGTTTAATAAGATATTTGAAGAACCTCAAATCGAGAGTTCTCTTTTAAGCGTATACTACGGATGGAGACAAAACTCCGCACCTACATTGAATCGTCATCCCTAAAGATAAATATCAATTAAAAATGTGTTTGTCGCTCAACCGAGTGGTTTAGAGGATAGATCGGGTCAAAGAGCCAGGAAGAGTCAGAGGAGTTGGGAGTTGGGTATAGAGAGATTGACTCTGTGACTCTAGTGAGCGTATGTGGGGATTTTCAAAGGTAGTTAAGCGAATGATGACTCTAACAAGGATATCTCAAGTACTCCAGATTCCTCGATTTCGTTCCTCGCTACCGCTCGTCACTTCACTCGGAATGACAGTGTTGAAAGCCTTCCTCCCCTTTTGCCTCTAGCCTCTAGCCTTTTTACTTTATTGTCATTTCGACCGAGGACGCAATGTCCGAGGAAACGCGGAAATCTCCAAATGTTACGTTTTTATGCCTGGCATAAAAACGTAACATTTGGAATGCCTACGCTATGTTATACTATCAAAGAGGCGAACTATGTCAATCTCAGGAGGAGTGAAGAAAAGTTATACAGGCTCTTTCCAGCGCTAATATTCTTAAATAGGCTTGTTCAATACTGTCACCGACTGAAACAGCTCCATGCCTTTTCATAAGTACCGCGTTCGCGCCACGTTTGATATCCACGCCTACCGCGCTCGCCAGATCTTCTGAACCCGGCTGTATATACTCCAAAGAAGGAACCTCTTTTTTTAAAATACAATCAAATTCATAAGATGTACTTCTTAACAATGTTACCTTATGCGCGACCGCTATCATAAACGGAGAATGCACGTGTATTACCGCCTTGACATCCTCTCTGGCCTCATAACTTGCTATGTGTAAAGGAGTTTCAGAACTGAGCTCTTTATTTAACGAGTATTTTTCTGTTAAATCAATGTCAATATATCCTTCAACGCTACCCTCTGCCATATTAAAATTAGCTTTTTTTATATATACGCGATCTTCGTTTCTTAAACTTATATTCCCGCCTGCCCCTATCACAAGTTTTTCTCCACATATTTTCTTGCCGTATTCAGCCAATAACCGTCTCTTGTCCATAACCCTCCTCCATGTCTTTACTTTTCTTGAGCGGGAGACGTCCTGTTTGGTGGATCGCCCCGCAACTTCATCATTATACAAAAAATCAAAGAATAAGTAAAATTTCTAATTTTTAACAATTTCTCCATTCGCGAAATAACGCCAAGCGGAACGTCCCCAAATATATCTTGTCTGAAAGAAAAAATTCCCTATAATGGTAACAGCAACACATCGCGTTGACAATATGCCTGATGTTAACAATGTCGTGATTTTTATAAACTATATCCGTATACACGCAAAATTAAGGAGCTGACACCATGATAATGAGTATTTTGAGAAGTAAAAAAATAACCAAAAGAATACTGCTAGTCCTGCTTGTATTAATAATTCCGGCTTTTGTTCTGTGGGGCGCGGGAAGTCTTACTTCCAAATCAAAAAGCGTCGGTCAAATCGGTCGATCCAATATTTCTGATCGTGATCTCGCGGAAAGCCGTCAAGGAATACAAGCTCAGCTTCTTTTTTCCTATTACGGAGATTTCGGAACATTGAATAAGCTTCTGCAAAATCGCGCTTTTTTAAATTCTATGGCATGGGAACGGCTTATCCTTTTAAACAGCGCGAAAAAAGCTAAGATCAAAGTTACGGATGCCATGATCATGCAGTTTATCTCACAACATCCGTTATTCGTAAGAGCGGGAATATTCGACCCGCAGGCCTATTCTTACATCTTACGCAATACTTTAGGCGTGGATCCTCATCGTTTTGAAGAATTAACAAGAGAGAACATGCAAACCTATCTTTTCCGGCAAGAGATCACAAAAGACATAACTGTATCCGATACGGAAGTTCTGGAAGCTTACAATAAAGATCATGACAAGATCACTTTTTCATATCTTCTTGTTCCTAAAACTCTTTTTCTGGAAAAAACCGCGATCTCAGAAAAAGACGCGGAAAAATTCTATGAAAACAATAAAACTTCTTTTCTTGACCCGGCAAAAACAGTTATAGAGTACATGGAACTTTCTTATAACGACGCTTCAGAAAAAAAAGATATCAAAAAAAAGATCGATACTTTCTACTCGAAGTTACAGGAAAATTCTCAAAATTTCAGCGCGATAGCCGAAGAAAACGGGTTTCTTTACAAAAAAACGAACCCCTTCTCTTCTACCGACATAATCCCGGGGGTCAATTTTCTTAAACTTTTTCGAGACGCGGCAAAAACTCTCGATAACATCGGGAATATAAGTCTACCGGTTTTTTCCCCGGGCGATAAAGGAACTGTCTATATCTTACGTAAGTCCGACTATATGCCGGAACAACAACGCTCCTTCGAAACCGCGAAGAACGACATATTTGATCTCATTAAAGATGATAACGCTTCAGCTTTGGCTAAAACCAAAGCTCAAGAATTATACAAAAAAATCAGTTATGAAGAGGTCTCTTTTGAAAATGCCGCGCAAGAACTGCAACTGGAAATAATAAAAACTCCTCCGGTTACATCAAAAGATTATATCGACACTTTGGGATCCGCGGCAAATCTGGTCATGAACGCGCGTAAAGTCAAACCGGGAGATTTTCTGGCTCCTGTAACAATAAAACCGGGTACGATTATTGTCCGGGTAGAGACTATAACCCCTGATGCTTCTGAATTTGCCGCTCAAAAAGACGCTCTGAGCAAATCTTTGTTACAAACAAAACAATCAAGAGCTTCTCAAGAATGGTTTAAAAACAATAACGCGAATGCTAACCTGCTACAGGATCTGAACAAACTTTAACTCCGACTACCGCATAGTGTATATTATAATAAAAAAAGCCTCTCAAGTTTTTTGA
>JAGLIU010000072.1 GCA_023142805.1 Candidatus Omnitrophota bacterium
ACATTTTCAATTATAAGAACTGCAAGATATCTCGCTCTCTATTATGCTGATCAACTTATCCGCTTCTTTGACGATCTTTTCCGGGAGAGTTTTTGAAATATGTATTTCTGTTTTTATTGATTTTAATAAACTTAAAAATCTTTTCAGCCGCGTCTCATTTTTTTGATCATGAACTTCTTGCGGATTCAGATCTTCGTTTCTCTTGATTATTTGAGTAAGATCCTTTTGAGCCTCTTTAGCGTTTTTTCCGTCCTCAAGAACATATTTTCTAATTTTAGAGTAATCTTCTACCGCTATATCTTTGTTATCGTTAGCGCGTCTCAGAACATCAATAGCCTCGTATGTAGGTGCCGGTTCAGCGCTATTCCCATCTTCACGATCTCTCTTTAAATACTGAGGTTCCGTTTTTTCAAGAAAGGAGTACGACCGCAGCAATTTGAGAGCTGTCTGCCCCCTTATTCCGATTTCTTTTGTTGTATACGTATCAAACTCACTATACCCCCACTCTTTGTACATTTTATCTTTCCAAACAGTATAAAGCATCTGTCCCAATTCGATCCATGATGTTTTAAACGCTTTTGCGCTTTTAAGAACCTGATACCTTAAACTATCAGAAGACATATTTTCCATTTTTCTCTCAATACTTTTTATTGATTTTGTTTTTTTCTCATCCATTAGATGTCCTTTCCTTTCGTTTTAATGATCAGAGCTGCTCAAGTTATATTAAAAATGTACCGCTACCCATACGGTTTTCTTCTCCGGATCTGTTCGTTGAACCCTATGTTCCCTTCCCGCTTTCACATAAATATAATCTCCAGGGATCATCTTGTATAGATTATCCTCGTCTTTAAACAACAACTCCGCGCTCCCCTCCAAAAGAATAACCCATTCGTTTTTCTCTTGAAAAAGCCATTCTCCTTTAGGCGTACCCTGTCCCGAAGAAACGATCCGTTCAATCTTTACCCCATCCACATCAAGAAGAGTCTCAAAAAACTCATCTTTAAGTTTATCCGGAATATTAAAAAAGATATTATTCACGCACGCATTATAACACACGAATCACACGAGGTCAGGTCTGTTTGTGGAAACATTTATGGAAATATTTAAAAACTGTTTTTTGCGGAACTTTATGAAATATCAATCCTGGATGAGCACTGTTCGAACCCTACTGTGTGTTATTTGTCAATCATACGGGATCATTGATCCCTTTACCGTTCTGCCCCTCGATATAAAACTCTTCTACTTTTTTTCTGGCCCAGGGAGTCCTTCTCAAAAATGTAAGGCTGGATTTTACGCTGGGGTTTTCTTGAAAACACCTGATACGAATGATCCTCCCCATCTCCTCCCATCCATACTGCCCAACAAGCCTGTTCAATATCATCTCAAGCGTAACTCCATGCAGAGGATCTTTCGACAACCGTCCCGTCATATATTTCCTATTTTAATCTCTAACGCGATCCTATCAAATGAAAGGCTCCGTATACTTGATAATGTCATTCATCATCTTTACAGTTTCACGGGGGTAGTCCCCCATTGCGGTTTCACCGGAAAGCATCACATAATCAGTACCGTCCAGAATGGCATTGGCTACATCACTAACTTCCGCACGCGTAGGCCTGAGATGTTCAGTCATACTTTCAAGCATCTGAGTCGCGGTTATAACAAATTTCTTCTTTTTATTACATTTTTTTATGATCATTTTCTGTATCATGGGCACCTTGAATATTGGTAAAGATACTCCCATATCCCCGCGTGCTATCATTATACCATCGGCAAGATCTATTATTTCATCGATATTCTTTATACCGTCCTTATTCTCTATCTTGGCGATAATCTTACTCTTGCAATCTCCAAGAGCTTTTTTTATGTTTATAAGATCTTTTTTACTTCTTACAAAGGACTGAGCTATAAAATCGACTTTATTTTTTATTCCAAATTTAAGATCAAAACTATCCTTTTTCGTAAGATCCTGAAATCTAAGCTTAAGATCAGGAATATTAACACCTTTATTTTCCTTCAAAATTCCTTCTACGACCACTTCTGTTTTGATCCTGTATTTGCTCCTCTGTTTTACCCGAAGAGCAATATTACCATCATCTATGAATATATGTGTTCCGATCTTTATATCCGTTAACGGCCCCTCATAATCAATGGAAATAATCCCCTTGTCCATCAAACTATCCTTGTTAGTAATGATAGCTGTTTGCTTTTTCTTTAATTCAATTATTTTACTTTTTCCGATAAATTTGCCGATCCTTACGCGATAACCCTCAAGATCCTGCAATATTTTTATATGCCTCCTATATTTTTTATTTAATTTTCTTATTATATCTATCTTATCTTGATGTTCCTTATGTCTTCCATGAGAAAAGTTAAGTCTGATCACATCAAGACCTGCCAACATCATCCTTCTCAACACCGTAAGATCCGCGCTTGCCGGACCTACCGTAGCAATTATTTTTGTCTTTACCATTACATCCCATCTCTTAAAAATTGTTTAATCCGCTAGATACCCATCCGTACACGGGCATTAATATATCATAAGCCGAACAGAAATACCTCTCAGTTTCTTGAACGCCGCGAGACCATCTCTTACGAGCTCAATATCGTAACCCCGGCTGATCAATAGTTTGTCCGGAAAAAATTTTCTTCACATCATCTACGATAAGTATATTCAGCTTATCTTCATTGATGAAATCTTAAACAGATACTGTTTAAACACCTAGATTCAATGGTAAAATAAAATTAAACCTTGACCCTTTTCCCACCTTACTTTCTACCTCAATTTTGCCTTTGTGTTTATCAATAATTTTTTTCGCTATCGCGAGCCCAAGTCCCGTAGGCTTTTCACCTCCCGTAGGAATAACGTTTGCTTTATGGAATTCTTTAAAAATATTTTTCTGTTCATTTTCGGGTATCCCCTGCCCCTGATCAACAATACTGGTGATCACGCCATTTTTTACCTTTTTCACTTCCACTGTTATTGAGGCATTACGATATGAATATTTGATCGCGTTATCCACAAGATTGGTAACAAGCTGTCCTATCTTGTCTACATCAAACCACATTTCAGGAATATGATCGTCATATTTTTTTATTATTTTTATTCCCTTTGCCTGCGCGATAAGCGTGTTACATCTTAAATTCTCGTTGAGAAACTTTACATAGTCATTTTTAGTTATATTCAGTTCAAAATTGCCCGATTCAATTTTAGAAACATCTAATAGATCATTTACCAGATTGAGCATAAATTCAGTCAGTTTCAATATTATTTGATTACACTCTTTTTGTCCATGTTCTTCTTCTCTTATATTCTTCATCAACTGAAAAGACGCTATCTTTACAGTTGCGAGAGGGTTTCTTAGATCATGCGCGACTATGCCCAAGAACTTATTTTTCTCACAGTTAAGTTCGTTTAACTCTCGGTTTCTCTCTATAAGATCCTGCCTTGATTTCTCCAACAACGTTCTGACCTGATCTCGCTGTTTCATAAGTTGCACAACTTTTGTTACTGTAAAACCGCCTATAAAAGCTATAAATATTATTTCTATGATTACTTCTTTCCAGTTAAAATATGTTCGCGGCGCCCCTAAAAGATGTGGTAAATCGAAAATTTCATTCATAAACGAAATAAAACACAGCAAAACAAAACTAAAAACTACAATTTCCCCTACTTTATTGTTTTTAAGTTTATCCGTTTTCATGTTTTTTTCACAATCCTAATAAATTCGCAGTAAAGTTAAGAATCAAATTTATTATACCATAATACACTCTATTTTAAAATCTGTAAAGATTCTCTCATTTCAACTAAAGGCTCCATCTTCATCGCGTTTCTTTCCGTCCTTCATAACATTAACCTTTGCGTTCCGCGCACATTATATCCGAATTGAATCCCCCGCCGGAAGATCGAAAAACTTGCAAAAAATACAAATACTTACCATCTTCTGTTAAAGTCGGCTCGCCAACCCCGCACTTACTGGAAACTACTACTACCGGCTTTGACCACTTATTATCCCTGAAAACAGATTTAAATATCTTTGGGACTCCCTCCCTATCTGAAGTAAAATATAAATTATCGGCAGACACAAACGGCTGCATATCATTTGAATCGCTGTTCACAGGTGCCGGCAAAAGAACGGGATCATGCCATTTTCCGGAAGTCTTTTTAGAATAATATATATTATTACCGCTCAATAACGCCGGTCTATCCGACCAAAAGAATATCTCTTCATCATTCGGCATTATATGGGGGTCATCGTCCTTATACTTGGAACTCAGCGCGAAAACTTTTTGTGGTTTTTGCCAAACATCGTCTACCTTCTCGGCAAAATAGATCTCTGTCCGCAAACCATCATCCTTTTCCATATGAAAATAGGCTTTATTTTCATTCGCGAGAACGAAACCTCCTACCGGATAAGATATTGTAACGGGGTGAGGTATCGGAACGATCCAGTTGTTTTTGTTTTTTTGTGTCGAATAAAAAATATCCGGCCTTGGGAATTGGCCGCAAGGAGGAATTCCAACTCCTTTTAGATCCCTATTTGGACCCGTTATAACCACTTTGGGTAATTTTAGCAGATCTACATTTATATAGGTAAAATACAATTCACCTCTGTCAGGCGCGATATATACTCCATCTTCCCATCCTGTCGTATTTACCTCTCTGATCCACTCGGAAGATTTCCATTCGTTCAATATTTTCGCGACATCTTCTTTTCGTATTTGTTCCCATTCGGACTGATCAGGCATATTCCCCGCGGCAAACAAATAATTGCTATTTAAAATGACTGTTATGAGGGTTATGAGAATACTTTTTTTATACATACACACCTCTTGCCCGGGGTCAAAACTTAATAAACATGAAATAAAGTCAAATAATTAGTCCGACAAATAATGCTTCCATATCAATAATTTCTCCTGAATAAAAATATTCCAAACACTAAAATCGTTTGGAATTATAAAATTTTGCTTAAAATTATTATTCCATCCGTATATTCTCCGGTATTTCCGATACTTGTTAGGCACCGCCCACATTAAAAAGGATACTACGCCCGAAAATGCTTGTCAACCGGATATTTCATGGAATCAATAAAAAAATAGTGGAAGTGCTGAATTGGTTAAGAATCACTGCTTATACCGCTAAGTTGTTTTGTGCAAAAGTTTTATAAATCCACACATCTTACGATATTATACAACATTTTTCTGTATATTCACCTTGGACAGGCACATCCTGGGTACCAGAAAATGAAGATCAGAAGTCCGCGCAAAGTCAAGTTCAAAACTTTCTTTAACCTGTATAATGTAAAAATTTGGATAAGAAATATTGTTTACCAATTATACCCCAAAGAAAGCCAGCGATAAATAAAAAGATCGTTGTCGTAATCTACCGTATAACTTATTCCTGTATGGGGTTCAACAATAAGTATTGACATCTCCGCGAGAAACCCGATCCCTTTATCCGCCAAATGTAAAGGAGGGCTATAAGAATATTCCAAGACACTTTCGTGTCCCAGGATTATTTCCTGTGTATCGGTTAATACAATTTCACCCGCGTCATAATGAAGCCCATATTCTCCGTCATATTCGTTCACACTTTTAAGAAGCATTGTAACTTCAAGTTTTGTTCCCACAAACGCTTCCTGCGGCGCAAACTCCAACGTATACTCCAGCGTGCTGGGCTGCCAACCCTGCATATACCAACCTGCTACCAGCCATTCATGGTCATAGCCGGTATATTTATCTATCGGCTCTTGCCACATTTCCATAAACGAACTCGCGTAAGGATGATCCGGATCCAATTCATACAATGTTCTCCAATAATCATAATTGGATTGAAGATAATTAAGCTGCGCGTCTGTAATGGTAATTTCCGCGACCGTTATTCCTTCCAGGCTTAACACCGACTTTACACGGCGGCCTCTTTTGCTTCCTTCCCTGCCGCTGGATTTGTCAAAACCATAAGGATTAAGCATATACACTCTTCCCATATTGCCCTGACATCTTTCATCATGAGGATTATAAGACCATCTGGGACCCATCTGAAATTTTAAAGATTTTTGTGCCGTTTTCTTTTTAGCGGACGTTTTCACCTTTACCATTTTTAGATTTCGCGCTTCATTCAACGCGGCGTTTGAATATCCTGAAGACATTACGCCTTTTTTATTCCCCGTTTTTTGGACCCATCCCCATGACGTATTAACCGCTATTAACAAGGTCATAACAATTATTGCCAAAATAAGGATAATTTTTTTCATTTTCGGCCCCTTTAAATAAAAAAACCTACCGGCAACATCCGCAGATAGGTCTTTATATTCGACAGCTGACTACCTTTAACCTTAGCGGCTTTAGGCTCTTGAGCTTTGCGACCCATCTTTTCAAATGGTGTGCCTTTTACAATTCCTATGTTTCGGGGTATTCACACCCCTCTACCTTAAGTTTACCTGCAATATCCCCCCACCTCAAGAAAATAAGTCTTGCTTTTTAATGCTTAACAGAAATTGCCTTATGAGTTAAAATTTCCTATATATTTACGCGCTTCTTAGTACCCGGAGCAACGCTTTATAACTCTCCACCTGTTCCGCGTCAATAAATTTATCCGCTTTGGGTAACATAAGAACTATTCTTCTAAAGTTTTCAACACTGCTAAAAGCCTCTCCCATTATCGCTTTACACTGTCTCTCAATAAACGCTTTTACTTTATCATAAATACCCCCGCTATCATCATCGATTGCGTTACTCGGTATCACTGACGCGGCTATTGTAATATTTATCATAGCGACGATCCTGAGATAATATTCATTGAGATTTCCTTCCGGCACCCGTACATCCAAGTACCCCTCCCCAATTACAGCCCTGGTATCCTTCTCATGGCATGTTGTTAAAATAAGATCTTTCCTTTTAACTCCTATCGCCTTAAACTCAGAGTTGGGAAATCTCTTATTTAATACATCCATATATCCCTTTATCACCTCTATTGCCCCGAAAGATCCATTCTCAAGACGGCTTTTGTTATAACGTATGACAAAAGATCGTCCTTCTTCAAGCACACCCGTAATATCTTTACACAACAGATCTACCGCGGCATTAACGTCATGCCGGATACTCCCTGAAATATACTCTCTAAGCTCAGAACTTATAAAAATATCTACTCCCGGGACATATCCTGAATTTTTCTTTGCCTCTTTAATTTTCCCGGGAATACCGATTTCTGTATCAGTTTTTATCTCAACTTCAGGAACTATAAACTCCGACTGTTTATCCTCCGACTCAACGCGTTTGCCTTTGCGAACAATTGGGGGGGGAACCGCTTTTTCCTCATAATCGTCTTTTCGTTTGATCGTAATAATTTTTTTATTTTTTTCTTTTAAGATTATCTCGTACTCACCGGTCTTTTTCACTATTTCCATCAGTTTTTTTTCATATAACTCTCCTGAAAGAGGAAGTTTACCAATGAAAAAGACCCCTCCGGGACGTAGAGCTTTCATTGCCTTCTTTATTATCAGCTCAAATTCGTCCATCCGGTTAAAATCTTCAAGAAATTTTGATTCATAGATCACATCATATAAACCTTCTTCAACGTCCGCGACTCTTATGTCCTCTTCTCTTAATTCCACTTCTCCAGTACACGCGTTTTGTTCCACGACTATACTTATACCAACAGCTTTATCTATCTTGTCCGGATATTTTTCTTTCAGGTCTTTAAGCGCTTGACCCGTTGACCCGCATCCCAAGTCAAGTATGTTTACCTCGCCGCCTTTTACGGTCTTTTGTCTTATGCTCTTTGTTATCTTTTTCCTCAAAGATCCGTTAATAAACTTCAGTCCTGTATTTGACCGGTCCGAATCCCTCAGGTGATAATCCTGCCACAAAAAACGTGTTTCTTCTTCCGAAAACTTGATCCCATGCCTAAGATACTCCCTGTATGCACTGCCAATCGCGCCAATCGCGATCATACCCGCTGCCATCCACATTTCCAGATCGAATATTTTCCGCGCTAATGATTCAGGCAAGCAAAGTACGGGTTCTACCTGTTCCCTCTGGTCTTTTTCCCAGAAATACCTCAAGAGGAATACCCAGTCGTCCCGCCCGATCAAATCCTTTTTACTCTGATCAAAAATACTATAGAACATCTTCCACGGCTCTATTCCATCATCTATTTCCTCCGGGACAATTACTTCTAAAAGTTTTTGTGCCCGAACACTGTCCCGGAGCGATTTTTCAGAATCAGAGCCGTTTTTGTCTCCGGTCGATATGTGTTGATCCCGCCCAGTTATAACAGAACTTTTTCCTGTTGCCGATGTTTTTTTATCCGACGGTTCATCTTTCCCCGGCTCAACTTTATCCGCGATCAATTCTGATTCCTTCGCTACATCCCGGTATTCATGATTTTCGATCAGGACAATATATTCTCTCAGTTCTTGCTTTGTGATCTTTCCATTTTCAAACCGCTTTTTGTATTTTATATATTCTTTATATTTCCGGTTAATATCTTTTACAGAATAACCAAAACCTCTTAGTACTCCCTCTAAGTTTCTCTCCTGTAGAAGCGCGTGTCCTCCCTCCTCTTCAAGTTCTTCCATAAGACTTATGAAAGCTTCCAGATCTCCTTGTTTTTCCTTTCTTTTTTTCGTGTATAACTCTTCTATGAACATTTCCTTCTTTTCCTTGGAATATTTATAAAGTTTGTAATGACTGCCGATATGACTTACCTGAAAACCAAAACCGCTCAACACTCCCTGCAGGTTGCCCTCCTGTAGAAGCGCGTGTCCTCCCGCTTCCTCAAGTTCTTCCATAAGACTTATGAACGCTTCCAGATCTCCTCGTTTTTCTTTTCTTTTTTTCGTGTATAGCTCTTCTATAAATATTCCCTTCTTTTCCCTGAAATATTTATAAAGTTTGTAATGACTGTTTATATGACTTACTTGAAAACCCAAACCTCTCAGCACTCCCTGCAGGTTGCTCTCCTGTAGAAGCGCGTGTCCTCCCTCCTCTTCAAGTTCTTCCATAAGACTTATAAACGCTTCCAGGTCTCCTCGTTTTTTCTCTCTCTTTTTCTCATATAGCTCTTCTATAAATATTCCCTTCTCTTCCTTGAAATATTTATAAAGTTTGTAATAGCTGCTTATATAACTTTCAGGGAAACCGAAGCCGCTCAACACTCCCTGCAGGTTGCCCTCCTGTAGAAGCACGTGTCCTCCCGCTGCCTCAAGTTCTTCCATAAGATTTATGAACGCTTCCAGATCGCCTTGTTTCTCCTCTCTCTTTTTCCTATATAATTCTTCTATGTCTATTTCCTTCTCTTCCTTGAAATATTTATAAAGATTATAATGACCGCTTATATAACTTACCGGGTAACCGAAACCTTTCAACGCTACTTCCAGGTTACTCGCTGTGAGCAAAAAAGCCTCTTCTTCTTTTTTGTTAAGTTCATCCAGGGTTATTATAAACGCCCTTAATCTCTTCCCCTTTAACGCTAAATTCTTCCGGAAATAATATGCACCCGCAAAATTCAACAACTGAAAATGTCCTCTTTCCCTAAATCCCTTCTCTTCTGTCTCAACCGGGTTTAACCCTGATAGATACGTTTCCCACTTTTCAAAAAGTACTG
>JAGLIU010000073.1 GCA_023142805.1 Candidatus Omnitrophota bacterium
TTTATCCAGGTAGAATCGCAATACAGGGAGGGGCTTGAAATCTCCATTTTCAAGTTCTTTTTGTAAGAGGTTTAAATTATCTCCCAAGTTTTTCTCAAACTCTTCCAGGGTTATGGAGTCAACCCCTGGGCTGCCCTTATTTTCTTTGACTTTGTTCCAGGCGAATTTGAGATTCTGGCAACTGCATATCTTTCCCCAGAGTTCTTGATCTGTCATCTGCGAAACCTTGTTAATACAGAACTGGTCTTTTTTATAGGATTTCTCTGCCTGGTAGCTGCTCCATTTTTATATTCAATCCTATTTCACCAGCAGTTTCCAGAATAAATCCTGTTATTCTGTCTTTCACAAAGAGATAATCTTCTTCTTTTAGGGGAGTCTGGCCGTGACCACCGGAAATAGATGAATTTCGTCTTTTTATTGCATCTATAACCTTTCCTTCATTTTGATCAAACTTCAACCCGAAGGGGTCTCCCAGTTTGAAAAGCAAAATATAATCCTCCCTCAGGCCCAGTAAAAGTTTCCCATCCCTTATGCGCTCTTTGTATTCTGCCTGAAGGTGTTCAGGCAGTTGCTCTAATACCAGCTCTCCTGTTTTATATCCGTACTCTTTTTCCAGTCTGGTCTGTGCAAATAGTTCAGTTGCACGATATAACCTGGCAATGGCATCATCATAATGTTTCTGGACTGCCCTTCGTTTGGCATTATTTAGCAGGTCTGAAACCAGTTCATAACCTGTTGCTTTTGTTTTTCCAAGGATTTTTTTCAAGTTGATGATATGTGAAGAGAATCGGGAGCCATAAGGCTCAAGTAATTCCAGCGCTTCAGCGTGGTTAAATTTATCCCAGAGGTCAAATGCTTCACAGATCACTCTCGCTTCAATCAATTTATCTCGTGAAGATTTATCAAGTGGTTTTAAGAGCATCCCTGAAATCGAAGAAATTACAAAACCATAATAGTAGTTATCCAATAATCCCTCAAAGAGATCTGTTTGATTTTGGCAAAATACCCTCCATTTATCAATAACAACCGGTGCATCTCCTGAGCGTACCCTAATCAGATCCTGTCTGGGGCCAATATTTAGAGAGAGGTCCCACCACTCTGTCATTATACCTACCAACGCTAACGCTAATGACATGGTCTTTGTTCCTCCTGTATAGTTAGCGATTACCTGGCTATTGTCATATTTCTCTTTTATTGTTTCTGCCAGAGCGAGAAGCTTTTCGTAACATTCATTTAAATCGTCAGGGTCATCAATGGTTATTATTTCATACTGTCGTTTTTCCAGCTTTGTTTGGAATACTATTGCTTTACCCCTGGGATTACCAAGATTATATTCATAACCACATTCTGTACATTTGGATTTTCTTTTATCTCCACATGGGTCTCTAGGTTTATCTATGGTGCCCTCACTTCCCTTTGGTCCTGAGGAGCAGAAGAAATAGACAAAATCAGGTTTAGAATTTTTTATTGCATTTATGATTGGTTCAGATGAACCTCCAACTGAGAGTACGAGTATCTTTTCCATGCTTATGCTCCTTGGATTTTATACTTACTGCTACGAGGTATTCTCCAGGTTTTATAGGGGTAATAAACTCTGGAAAATCCATTCTGATTTTATTTCGCCTGGGAAATATTTCATTTCCTATGTTTCATTGTAATGGACTTTTACAAGTTGGTAGAAAGTGTATAAACTACCAAATAGATTTCTCATTAGAATATAAAATTTATATCACTTGTATTTTTCCCTTTATATTTTGTCCTTATGGGTGTGAAAAAGTGAAAAATAACTAATGGTAATTGATTATACTGCTATTCTCTATAACGGGTCTATGCTTTTCTCATGTAAAGGAAGTGCCTGGAGTCAGATTTACGATCTGATCGTTTCAATCCCCTAAAACGGGTCTATGCTTTTCTCACTCCAAGCCTACTGATAGCGAAAAATAAAAACCAGAAATATAGCCTTTATTTCGCATTTAACAACCTAATATTGCCCCTTTTAATATATAAAATTTTCGAAAAAAAATGGTTGGCGATAACC
>JAGLIU010000074.1 GCA_023142805.1 Candidatus Omnitrophota bacterium
CGTCATCCCGGAACCCCGGACTTGATCCTCCCCCAATCGTCATCCCGGAACCCCGGACTTCCGGGGTATCCGGGATCACATACTTTATCGTTTCCGCAAAGCTCTAGCAAAGCAGAGGAATCAAAGAATCTTCTAAGTTTTTGTTGGAATAATAATAGGGCGCTGTCCCCATTTACAGTTTTCCAAAAAACGTTGAACTTTTGTGTTTTAATGTGTACAATAAGCGAATCTTAGAGTTATCAGGTATATGTAGTATTTCAAACCAGGAGGAGAGAATGGATAAAGGGAGCATTATTAATAAAGAAAAGTTGCACAGTGAAGTACAGGGAAACTTTATTCCCTATCTAGAAAAAATGTCCGATATTCATGGGGATAATTTAATTTCCGTATTTGTATATGGGTCTGCCGCGGGAGAAAATTATATCCCTAAAAATTCTGATATTAATTCAGTTTTTGTATTCAAAGATCTTAAGTTTCAGGCATTGAAAAGCAGTTTAAAGGTGATCTCTAAGGGAATTTGTAAAAAGATAGCCGCGCCTTTGTGTCTGACAAAAGATTATATTAATTCTTCATTAGATGTCTTTCCGATAGAATTCCTGGACATGAAGGAAAATCATATTCTTTTATATGGGGAGGAGATTCTTTCCGGGCTGGAGATCAAGGGTGAGCATATTCGTCTTTTCTGTGAACAGCAGATCAAAGGAAAATTGATCAGAGTCCGTCAGGCTTATCTAGAGGTAGGCCTTAAGAAAAAAGGGTTGGAAGCGTTATTAAAAGAATCCCTTAATTCTCTGATCCCTATTTTTAGAAATTTAATTCGATTAAAAGAAAAACAACCTTCAATTGAAAAAAAAGAGATTATCAAACAATTTTGTCAGATATTTGGACTTGATGAAAATGTATTTTTACCTATTTATAAGGATTCTACAAACGATGAAAAAATCGCGAACCAGGATGTAGTTGTTTTTTTAGAGAAATATTTAAAGCAGATTGAAAAATTAGCTAGCATGGTGGATAAGCTATGATAAAAAATATCAGCAAAATTTATAAACGTGTTTTAGTCTTCAGTCTTTTTTGTATACTGTTTTCTTCCGCAATTCTTGCGGGAGCGGCAGAGAGCATTCCGGCACGCGGCCAGGATTATGTGAGTGACTTTGCGGGATTACTAAGTAATTCCGATAAAATTACTATAACCAAGTTCGCTGCTGAGCTGGAGAAAAAAACTACAGCGCAGATAGCCGTTGTAACGATGAAAACAACTCAACCGGAAACTATACAGGGGTTTTCTGTAAGACTTTTTGATCAATGGAAGATCGGACAAAAGGGGAAAGATAACGGTGTATTGCTCCTGATGGCGGTTAATGATCGTAAAGCCTGGATTACAACCGGATATGGCCTGGAAGGGGCGATCCCGGATGTGATTGCTAATAAAATTGTCCAGGATGTGATGATTCCCTATTTTAAACGGGGACAATATGGTGAAGGTATCCTAAAAGGCGCGATTAGTGTTATTAGCCTTGTTGCCAAAGAATATGATGTCGAAATAACCGGGTATGAAACACAGGTTTATCAATCAGTACATCGCAAGAAAAGTGCCTTGGAAATTATTTTCACAATAGTGTTTTTTATCCTAATCATAGGTATGCGCACCGGATTTTTGGGGTATTTCCTCATGGGGTCAATGATAGGGGGCCGTAGACGGGGAGGTTATTGGTATGGAGCTGGATCCGGTGGTTCCGGTGGAGGATTTAGTGGTGGTTTTGGCGGTTTTGGCGGAGGGATGACCGGCGGCGGCGGTGGCGGCGGTGGCTGGTAAACCAGGTACAATTTAAAGGAGTGATAAAATGAAAAAAATATTAATTATAATGGGTGTTTTTTTAGGTGTAGCTATCATGCTCTTTAGCTGGTATAGAAATGGATATAACCAGGCTATTGCTAAAGATGAAGAGGTGAAATCCGCCTGGGCACAAGTTGAAAATCAACTGCAAAGAAGAAATGATTTGATTCCCAATCTTGTGAGTACCGTTAAAGGTTTTGCTACTCATGAAAAAGAGATTTTTACCGAAGTGACTCGATTAAGAAGCCAATGGGGAAAATCTGCTTCTGTCGGAAGCAAAATAGAAAACGCTAACGCGATGGGTGGCGCGCTTTCACGTCTTTTATTAGTTGCGGAAAATTACCCTCAATTAAAATCAAACGAGAATTTTTTGGCGCTGCAAGCACAGTTGGAAGGCACAGAGAACAGAATTGCTGTTGAACGTATGCGTTATAATCGTGCGGTTAAAGATTTCAATCGGTTTCAACGTTTGTTTTTCGGCCGGTTTTTTGCTCAACAAGCCGGTGTGACGGAACCGTCAGTGTATTTTGAAGCCGAAAAATCCGCGTCAAAAGTCCCTGTAGTTAAGTTCAAATAGGGTTCGAGTTTTCTGCTTCGCCCTCCGAGGCGAAGATGGAGGTAGGGCTTCGCAGAAATTTCACTTTGCGGAGCCCTATTTTTTTAGGAGAAGCAGAATGTTTCTGCGAAGCTGTACCTCAGTTTACGTGTTGAACAGCAAAGCAGAACAATATTTAAAGTCCGGTTTTGCTTTTCTCTCTCGTCATCATCCCGGAACCCCGGATTTTATTCGGGGTATCCGGGATCACATAGGAATAAGTTCAAACTCCGGGATTACAACAAAAGGAAAGTAGCCGGGGTTTAAACCCCGGCTACGCAAGTAGGAAGTTGTGTCTTCCGAATTCAGATACGGATGAAGGGCCGGGAGTAAGAAGTCTAAGGGTTTGTTTCATTGTCATCCCGAGCGGAGTACCCGAAGGGCACAAAGTCGAGGGATCTGGGATTAAGGCTAAAGGCTAGAGGGATTGGATTTTTCTCTGGCCTTTTGTTGTATTGTGTTTCTTATTATTATTGGATCCCGGATATCCTGTCTTTGCCAGGATTCCGGGATGACGGAAAAGGGAAAGTTTTCGCCAGGATTCCGGGATGACGATGTTTTTTTTCGCTGGGATTTCGGGATGAAGAATTTTTTTTACTCGAATTGTTTCCCGACTTGTACCGATTCTCCCCCCCGTCGTCATCCCGGAACCCCGGATTTTATTCGGGGTATCCGGGATCACATAGGAATAAGTTCAAACTCCGGGATGACGA